>JAGTVB010000091.1 GCA_018224385.1 Gammaproteobacteria bacterium | reverse complement strand
TTGCCATCAGCACTACCTGTTAAGGTTTCCCCGTTATGGTGCGGTCCACTGCAGCGGTTCAGTTTCCCGCCGCAGGCTCCTCACTCAAAGGCCGATGCTCTATCCGGTTGAGCTACGGGCGCCTGTGGTATTAGTGCTGTTGAGTACGCTGGTTCGATTGGAGAGAGTGGTCGGGGTAGAGGGATTTGAACCCCCGACATCCTGCTCCCAAAGCAGGTGCGCTACCAGACTGCGCCATACCCCGAAAATCAGGGCCATGGTGGCCCCCTACCCAAAGCTTTAAATAATACGGCGGCCCTAGCGGGTCGTCAACGCGCCACTACTAGCCATGCAGTCGCGTCCGTGCGAAGATTAAGAAAATAAATCTACAGTTCTATTGCTCGGGCAATTCGAGCCAGCGGGTACCGAACCCAATTTCCCACGACGACTTACGATCCCGAATGAGCGCGCGGCTACTGGACGGCAAGGCTATCGCAGCGGATATCCGCCAATCTGTGCGGCAAGCGGTGCGCGAGCGCGCCTCGGTCGGCAAACAGCAACCGGGGCTTGCGGTGGTGCTGGTGGGTGGGGATCCGGCCTCCGAAGTCTACGTACGCAATAAACGCCGGGCCTGCGAAGAGGTCAGCATTCGCTCGGTAGCCCACGATCTGCCCCATGATGTCAGCCAAGCACAGCTGCTGGAACTCATCGATCAACTCAATGCCGATACCAGCATCCACGGTATCCTGGTTCAGCTCCCCTTGCCAGCGCACATCGATGAAGAATCGGTTATAGAACGTATTCATCCAAACAAGGATGTAGACGGCTTCCACCCCTACAACATGGGGCGCTTGGCTCTGCGAATGCCGCGGCTTCGCCCGTGCACACCGCAGGGAATTATGACACTGCTCGCACGCACCGGGGAAACGCTCGAGGGGCTGGACGCGGTGGTCGTCGGCCATTCGCGCATCGTCGGCCTGCCGATGACCCTGGAACTGCTCGGCGCCCAGTGTACCGTCACCACGTGCCACCGATACACGCGGGATTTGGCCTCCAAGGTGAGAGGAGCAGGAATCCTGGTCGTTTCGGTTGGCATTCCATCGCTGATACCCGGGGAGTGGATCCCAGAAGGCGCTATCGTTGTCGACGTTGGCATCAATCGCCGGGCCGACGGAAGCTTAGTCGGGGATGTGGATTTTGACGCAGCAAAATGGCGCGCGAGCTGGATTACGCCAGTGCCGGGAGGCGTCGGCCCGATGACCGTGGCAACGCTGCTCGAGAACACACTGCGCGCCGCCAAGCTCATCGAGCAAAATTCAACATACCTCGGCAACGAGGGGGCACCGGGCAACCCGTAACGGTTATGCCAGCGACATTATAAGGGGCGCGCGCGTTACCTCTTCTGCTCTATCTAATGCCAAGTCTGGCGCTGGCCTAGGTCTCGCGTCGCCAAGTGCTTCCCGCTGGGCCGTCCTCGAGCAAAATGCCCTGGGCTTTCAGATCCGCACGAATGCGATCGGCACGCGCCCAGTCCTTATCCCGGCGGGCCGCATCGCGCAGGGCGATCAAACGCTCGATCTCCTGCCTGTTGAGTTCGGCGGCTTCCTGGGACGGGGGCAGCGATTGCAGGTAGACGTCCGGATCGGAATGGAGCAACCCGAGCAATGCACCCAGACCCCGCAGCGTGGCTGCGAGCCGGCCCGCTGCCAGCCGGTCGTCGCCTCGAATTCGATTTATCTCCCGTGCCAAATCGAATAACACGGCAAGCGCCTCGGCGGTGTTGAAATCGTCATCCATCGCCGCCTGAAAGCGAGCGAGGAAGGTGGGCTCCAAGGGCTTGGCCGGTGCCGCCGTGAGGCCGCGCAACGCGGTATAGAGGCGAGCCAGTGACGCCTGGGCACTCTCGAGATGCTGTGCGGAATAGTTAAGCGGGCTGCGATAATGGCTGGCTACGATAAAATAGCGAATAGCCTCCGCAGGATAGCGCTCGAGCAGCTCTCGGACAGTAAAGAAGTTGCCCAGCGATTTCGACATCTTCTCCTCATCGACGCGCACGAACCCATTGTGCATCCATAAGTTGACGAAAGGCTGCCCGGTCACGGGTTCGGATTGAGCGATTTCGTTTTCGTGGTGGGGAAATTTCAGGTCTTCGCCGCCCCCGTGGATATCGAGATGCGGTCCAAGGCAGCTCGTTGCCATGGCCGAGCACTCGATGTGCCAACCCGGTCGGCCTCGCCCCCAGGGGGAGTCCCAGCAAGGTTCGCCCGGCTTTGCCGTTTTCCACAGTACGAAATCAAGCGGATCACGTTTTGCATCTTCCACTTCCACCCGCGCGCCCGCGCGCAGTTCCTCAAGGCGTTTTCTCGAAAGCTGTCCGTAGCGCGAATAGCTGCTCACGGCGTAGTAAACATCACCGTTGGGGGCCTGGTATGCATGTCCCAAGGCCACCAGCCGAGCAATCATGGCGATAATCTGCTCCATCGACTCGGTGGCTCGTGGCTCCTGGTCCGGCCGTTCGATGCCGAGCGCCTCAGCGTCCTCATGCATCGCCTCGATGAAACGAGCCGTCAGCGCATGATAATCCTCCCCCAGTTCTCTGGCGCGATTGAGAATCTTGTCGTCGATGTCGGTGATGTTGCGCACATAGTGCACCTGGTACCCTCGACTACGCAGATAACGCACCACAAGATCGAACACCACCATCACGCGCGCATGACCCAGATGGCAGTGATCATAGACCGTCATGCCGCACACATACATGCGCACTCGACCCGGTTCAATGGGCTCGAAAGGCTCTTTGCGGCCGCTCAGACTGTTGAAGATCTCCAGCATGCTGCTTGCTGATTCCATGCGTTCCGATGACGCCTTAAGATAATTTCCGCCTGCCTTCCCCATACGCGCCTCAATGCCGGCGGCTACCCGTTGGGGCTCAGAGGGCACGCTACGCACAGCGCATTCCCGGCGTGCCTCAACGCACTGCAGGCGTATGTTTCGCTAGACAGCCTCGGGCGGCGAACGGGGTCGGATAATCGAGACCAACGTTGCACAATTGGGCTGCAGATGCTTCCAATTAGCCGCGACGCGCAGCCGCGCTAGGGTCGCGGTCGGCAGTAATTTACCGTCCGCCGGCAAGGACACAGCCGACCCGCACAGGTAACCGAGCAGATTCTCCAAGCCAGGATTATGCCCCACCAGCAACAGGATCTGCGCGTCTGCCCGACACTCGGACAACACTCCCAGAAGCGTTTCCGTGGTCGCTGCGTAGACCCTCGGCTCCCACCAGATCTCCTGCTTCGGTATCCCGAGCTCTCGGCACACCTTGATGGTGGTCTTCCTGGCGCGCTTTGCCGGCGAGCTTACCACAACATCGGGCACGAGCCCCTGTTGTCGGAGCCAGCCACCGACGCGGGGCGCGTCCTGCTTACCACGCTTGCTCAGCGGACGGTCGAAATCATTCACGACCCCCGTGTCCCAGGCGGATTTTGCATGACGCAGAACGAGCAATTGGCGGGCCTCTGAAGTCATCGTTGTCCAACCTCTGAACTGCTACTTACGCGCTGACCAACGCTAGTATACTTTAGGCTATGGCTCTGAAGTGCAGTTTATGCTTGGGGGGTCCGCTTTGGTCAATGGCATAGTCAATCCCGGGTAAGCAGGAGCATCCGATGGCCAAGCCCCAAGTCATCGACTTGAACACGCAGGCGCGTGTGCCCTTCTTACGTGGCATCCTCACGCGCTCCCTACAAGACGCCGGACTCCCCTTCGACGAGGCGTATCGGCTTGCCTCTGATGTTCGTCAAGAGCTGAGTCACGCCAGCGCCATTACCACCGAACAGCTGCGGGGAGCCGTGACTCAGCATCTTCAGCAGCAGTATGGCGCCGCGGTCGCTAGCCGCTACCTTGAGCCCGCCATGGCGTCCGCAACAGTGATGGTGCGTACCGCAGAGGGACAAACGGCGCCGTTCTCAAGGGGGCAGCACCGGCGAACCCTGGAGTGCTCCGGTCTCCCGACCGGTGACGCTGCCGCGCTCACCGCCAGCCTTTACGATCATCTGGTCAAGAAGGGAACTCGGGAAATTACCAGGGCTCGCCTCGAAAAGCTCACCTATCGCTATGTTCAGCGCGCTTTCGGAAACGAGCCCTCGCTGCGTTACCTGGTGTGGATGGATTTTCTCCACAGCGAGCGGCCGTTGTTGTTGCTTATCGGGGGCACCGCCGGCTCGGGCAAGAGCACCATTGCCACTAAGCTGGCGCAACGCCTTGAAAATGCAAGGCTTCAGTCGACCGACATGCTGCGCGAAGTGATGCGGATGCTGATCCCGGAGCGGCTGCTGCCCGTCCTGCACACATCCTCATTCAACGCCCGACAGGCTTTGCCGGCCTGGCGAAAGGATGGGGTCGACAACGGCGATTTGTTGGCCGAAGGCTACCGCACTCAAGCAGAGCTGGTGTCAGTCGCCTGTGAGGCAGTAATCCTGCGGGCCCTCAAGGAACGGGTATCTTTGATCCTTGAGGGCGTACACATCCAGCCCGCTTTTCTGGAGCGGATACCGAACAACGCCGATGTCGTCGTGGTCCCCGTAATGCTGGCTATCCTCAAGCCGGCGCAGCTCGGCAGACTCATTCAGGTTCGGGGCAAACGCGTTCCGGACCGGCGATCCGAGCGATATCTGGAACACTTCGATGCTATCTGGAATCTACAAACCTTTCTTCTTTCCGAAGCGGATCGGGCAGGAATTCCCATCGTCGCCAATGACAACGAAGAAAAGGCCATCGGGCAAATTATGGCGCTGGTCATCGAAGCCTTGTCAAAGGGTTTTTCCGCAACGCCGAAGGAGGTATTCCTGTGAGGGATACTTCGGGAACGCCGCAACAGGCGGGACGCGACGGCGCCTCGCCGGTAACGCCCTACACCTGGCATTATGGCTTGCGCGAACAGGCCAGAAGCGCTCCAATGACCTCATCGCCCTAAACGCTGCCCGGATGCAGGATTATGAGCTTAAATCGCAGCTGGCGCGCTGAGTTGACCGTAGTCGCCGCGGGTGGTGTTGCGCTGGTTTTGCTAGGGCTCTGGTATGAACACCTGGCCGTGGCACTTCTCACCGGCGTCACCAGTTACCTCGCCTGGCATCTGGTCCAGCTCTATCGGCTCTACGATTGGCTTACCCGCGGCTGCGTTACGCCACCTCCAGATGCTAAGGGTATCTGGGCTGCACTCCTGTGTGAATTGTGGCGCGGCCAGCGACGCACTCGCAAACGCAAACGCAAGCTGCGCCGGGCGCTGCGACGCTTCAAAGAGTCAACCGCCGCCCTTCCCGAAGCGACCGTGGTGCTCGGGCTGTACGGCGAGATTGAATGGTGGAACGCGGCCGCGGAACAGCTGCTGGGATTGCGACGACCCGATGACCGAGGACAACGCATCGCAAACCTCATCCGTCACCCCGAGTTCGTGCGCCGGCTCGAGTTGGGAGACTGGCGTCAACCGCTGGTGATATCCTCGCCCGTGGATGCCAACATATGGCTTACCCTAAACCTTGTGCCTACCGCCAAGCACAAGTACTTGCTGCTGGCGCAGAACACAACGCGCTTACAACACCTCGACCAGGTGCGCCGCGATTTCGTGGCCAATGTCTCCCATGAGCTTCGCACGCCACTGACCGTCATCAGTGGGTATGTGGAGGCGCTTCTGGATCACCCCGAGGCACGCAAGCCGCCTTGGAAACATGTGCTGCCTCAAGTCCATGAGCAGGCCCGGCGCATGCGGGGCATTGTGGAAGATCTGCTATTGCTGTCGCGGTTGGAGCTCGATCGGGAGCTGACCAGCGAGGAGGAAATCGCTGTTACCACGCTGCTGAGGCAGATCCATAAAGAGGCGATGGAGCTCAGTGGTGAAGCAAGGCACCGCATCTTGCTGGATGTAGACCCGCAGCTCGGGCTTAGGGGAAACCGCAATGAGCTGCGCAGCGCGTTCTCCAATCTCGTGGTAAACGCTATTCGCTACACGCCTACCGGTGGTGAGATCCGGCTTCGCTGGCATGCGGATACACAAGGCGCTCACTTCTGCGTTTCGGACACTGGGGTGGGTATTGAGGCGCGCCACATCCCACGGCTAACGGAGCGTTTTTATCGGGTTGACGTCGGCCGCTCGCGAGAAACCGGCGGTACCGGCCTCGGCCTTGCCATCGTCAAGCACGTTGTCACTCGGCACGGCGGTGAGCTCACCATCGAAAGTACCGTTGGGAAGGGAAGCACATTCACCTGTCACTTCCCGGTGCGCCATTTCTATTGGTTGGAGATCGAGCCCCGGTTGGAGCCGGAGCCTTTCAACCCACTTGCACTGACCCATGACGAATAAGTCGCCCCCCGGACTCACCTGCGTTGCTCGATAAGCACTTTTTGGGTACATCAGCCATAATACTATTATTCTAGGCGAAGGACGTAAGTTGCTACTCCGCTAACAGGAAAACGATGCCTATGACGATCGAGCATCTCAAACCACACATCTTTCATCAATTCGACAAGGAACTCGAAGACATCCGCAGTCGGGTCATGGCGATGGGCGGATTGGCAGAGAAGCAGTTGGCCGACGCCCTGAGTGCGCTGCTCAATTTCGATGGCAAGCTGGCAGAGGCTGTCATCGCAAACGACAGCCAGATCAACGACATGGATGTGGCCGTGGACGGAGCCTGCATCGAGGTCTTAGTGAGGCGTCAGCCCACCGCCTCTGATCTGCGCCTGGTATTGGCTGTCCTTCGAACCATCAATGACTTGGAGCGCATTGGCGATGAGGCAAAACACGTGGCCAAAATCGCGCTGCGACTGGTCGATAAGGAGGCCATTAAGGATCGTCTCGGCCCCCTGGAACACATGGGTGAACAAGTAAAACAGATGCTCCACCAAAGCCTAGATGCTCTTGCTAGAGCAGATGGGCAACAGGCCGTCCTCGTGGCTCTCGCTGATAAGAATGTGGACAAAGATCACGATTTCATTATGCGCCAAATGCTGACCTATATGATGGAGAATCCCCACAAAATCCCCGATATTACCCCCCTATGCTGGTGCGCCCGAGCTTTGGAGCGCATCGGTGACCGCTCGCGAAATATTTGCGAACACATCATCTACTTGGTGAAGGGCAAAGATGTACGACACGCCAACCTGGAGCAGTTAGCCGAGGAAATGGCCGCCGTCCGGCAGCAAGCGAAATAAGCGTTGGACATTGGCATACCACCGCCATTGGCGTGCACTCGTTAAAGCCGGCAGGTAACACGACGGGCATTGCATGCGGGCAAGGCTTAGAAAACAAACGACTGCTGTTTGTTGCAGACAACGTCTGTAGATGACTGTCTATACTGACAATAGGAGAACAAGTTGAGCATTACGAGCTCACGCAACTTCCCCAGAGGTGTGGATGTACGGAGGACACGAACATGAAAGAACAAATTATGAAGGCTCTGGAATTTCCCCGTGCCGTGATATGCGGTGCGATCTCCACCGAGGAATGTCCCCATGCTGGAAACTTTTCTCCGCAAGATGTGGCGTGCAAGGACTGCCGCTGCAGCGCGGAATGCGAGTGGCTCTTCAGTAACGACGAGCTGGTTGCCTTGGAGGAGAAATCTCTTGACGAGTTGGAAGGCGCTCTTGAGTTTGCCGTGGGCTACGTGGACGCAAGAATTATGCGTCTGGGCCATCAGACGACAAGCTGCCACTGTCATGCATGCACATGGTTAAAGACAGGCATGGCCCTCGTTGATCAGGTGGCCACCATGTCATGGACCACTGGGGGGCAACCAAGCGCTAATGCCTGCTAAGGTCCGCGGATTTAGCCATAATGGCTGAGAACTCGTGTTAGAAGCTGTTTAAGAGCGGTTCTTACTTGGCTCGATAACAACGGGCCACCTTGAGCGCTTGTTCCGCCAGCGTCATCGTTGCGGCACACTTTTTGTCCTTAGGGCCGGCATGGCAGGTGCTTGGCACGGCCTCACCTTCTGAAGGGTGACGCCGACGAAACCATGACCCTGGCCCGTTATTCTCAGCATCAGGCATGCGGTGGTCTACCCACGCACGCGCGGGCGGCGGCCCACAGGGTAAGGGTTCTTTGCGCGCTACGGCGCACGATTGTGCGGAGCAACGAGTGGCGACAAGCCGGCCGATTGCTCAGTGGGCGAGACGGTATGCTACACTGCTTTGCAGCAGTGCTCGTAAGGAACTACACCGTGCCCAGCCATACCTCGTTGGGCTACGAGCACTTGCATATTGTATTGGAAAACAGTCGCGAGGGGTCGATGCAGCGCCGTCGCGGTCCTTCGAACGCTGCAGGCGATCGTGCAGATCGTGACGATGGCACGCTTGATTCCCTACTCATGCTGTTCGGATCAGCAACCGATTAATTCAATCTCCCTGCGCTAGAGTCGTGTAGATGGACCTATCCGTCATTGTCCCTCTCTATAACGAGGAAGACAATCTAAAGCTGTTATATCATGCAATTACTAACGCATTGCATCCGCTTCATCTAAACTACGAAATACTGTTTGTTGATGATGGCAGTCGTGATAGCACGTTCGCCAGAGCTGCTGAGCTGGCGCGGATTGATTCCCGGCTGCGGGTAATCAAATTCCGGCGCAACTATGGGCAGACGCCGGCCATGGTGGCCGGTATCGAGCACGCCAAAGGCGACATCTTAATAACGATGGATGGGGATCTTCAAAACGATCCCAAAGACATCCCTATCTTCCTTGACAAGTTAAAAGAAGGCTACGACATCGTCGTTGGCTGGCGCCACAATCGTCAGGATAAACTGATCACGCGTAAGATCCCATCTAGAATAGCCAATTGGCTTATTGGAAAAATCACCGGCGTTCCAATTAAGGATAACGGCTGCTCACTAAAGGCCTACCGCGCCAACTTCATTCAAAGTATCCCGCTCTACTCCGAAATGCACCGTTTTATTCCAGCAATGGCATCAATTGCTGGCACGCGAATCGCCGAGGTAAAGGTAAGCCATCACGCGCGGCGCCATGGTAAATCAAAATATGGATTATCGCGCATTTACAAGGTCTTGCTTGATTTATTGGTGATCAAAACACTGCTGGCCTTTTTCTCGCGACCAATGGTCGGTTTCGCTTTGGCAGCAATGATAACAGGACTCGTCAGCAGCGCCGCATTAATCGCCGCGTTATTCGAGGCTTTTAACGGCTCCGATCAGCCGACCGGCGTCCTGTTCGGCCTTGGTGTGTTATATGCCGCATTAGCTATTACATTATTATTTTGGGGAATGCTTGCGGAGATTATCTACCGAACGGGCGACCTTAGGCGGGAAGTACTAGCAAGCCTCGCTGCAAAAAATCAGGAAGCAGAAGCAAAAAGCCTCGGGACTTAAGGTAATGGAAAACACAGTCGAGTTATCAGTTATCATTCCCGTCACAGACCGCTACGACCCGATTAGAGAAGTCTATCGAGAATATAAAGAGGGCATCGACGCCTCGAAACTCAGATCGGAAATCATTTATGTGTTGGACGGTCCATTTCAGGAAGTATTCAGAGAACTCACGCAATTACGGGAGGAAGGCGAAAAAATCCGCATAATCACGTTGGCGAAACGCTTTGGTGAAGCCACTGCTCTGACCGTCGGATTTAACCATTCCACGGCCAATATCCTGCTTACTCTACCCGCCTATCAGCAGGTTCAGGCCAGCGAAATCCCTAAGCTACTCAGTGCCCTGAATGAGCATGATATGGTGCTAGCGAGGCGATGGCCCAGAATAGATTCTCGGCTCAATCAAATCCGTTCCACCGTGTTCAATACACTTCTGAGATTTGATCGCGACCTTTCCATTCATGATGCCGGCTGCAACGTTCGGGTATTCAAGAGGCGCGTTGCTGATGAGATACACATCTACGGCGATTTACATACTTTTCTGCCACTCATGGCGCACCGCCATGGTTTCAAAGTGACGGAGTTATCGGCAATTCAGTCGCCTCGTGATCGCTTGCGGCGTTCCTACCCGACCACTAATTATTTCAACAAGATTCTCGATATTCTGACGATCTTTTTTCTCACCAAATTCACAAAAAAACCACTGCGCTTTTTCGGACTTATTGGCGCAACGACGCTGGCTCTGGGCTTAGCTTCCACGCTTTACGTAGTGGTCGAAAGGCTGTTTTTTGACGTGTCCCTAGCCAACCGGCCGGCACTGCTACTCAGCTCGCTGTTAGTCGTGCTCGGGATCCAAATCTTTGCCATCGGCCTTATCGGTGAAATCGTTATCTTTACTCACGCTCGAGATCTCAGGGAATACACGGTTGACAAGATTATCAACTAGCAGCGAATGAAAACTGTGCTACGACAGTCAGAGGATGTTTTAAACCCTTCTGCGCTTGCCATAACTGCGTTGCGCGCTGGTTCGAAATCCTCATGTACTTCCCTGGTACATTCCGGTTCCTCGCCAGCGTGCGCCTTGCTCTGCCTGCGCTCGCTGGGGTTTTAAAACACCCTCTCAGGCTTCTGCACTACGATGGTAGCGATCTTCGAAGCGCAAGATGTCATCTTCCCCAAGGTAGCTGCCGGATTGCACTTCGATCAGTTCCAACGGCAGCTTACCCGGATTTTCCAACCGGTGCTTGGTGCCAACGGGAATGTAGGTAGACTGATTCTCCGTGAGCAGGAACACTTCATCACCGCGGGTCACTTTAGCGGTCCCTCGCACGACTACCCAATGTTCTGCCCGATGGTGATGCATTTGCATCGATAGTGCAGCACCCGGCTTTACGGACAATCGCTTAACCTGAAACCGGTCCCCCGTATCCAGTCCTTCATAATATCCCCACGGTCGGTATACACGGCGATGGGCATTTCCCTCTTGACGACCTGCCTCCTTTAACCAGTTAACGACGCGCTTCACGTCCTGGCTGTGACTCTTATGGGCTACCAAAACGGCATCGGCCGTAGCCACTGCGATAATGTCGTCTAAGCCAAGCGCCGCGATAAGCCGATGTTCCGCAAAGAGAAGGCTATTGTGTATTTCGTGCCCGTAAACATCGCCGACCAGCACATTGCCGTTACCATCGGGCGCACCGAGTTGCATGATGGCTGGCCAGGCACCAACGTCGGACCATCCGGCATCAAGCGGGATAACAGCCGCAGCAATGGCGGGCTTTTCCCCACCGTTCGTCTGCTCACCAACGTACGACTCTGTCAGGCGCTCCATTACTGCATAATCAATAGAATCGCTTGGGCAGGCTTCAAATGCCGAACGGTCCACGCGGTAGAACATCTCATCCGCCCGACCTCGGTCCCAGGCTTTCTCACAGGCTTCGAGAATCCGTGGCTGATAGTAACTCATCGCTTTCAGCCACGTGGACGCCTTCATCATGAATAGACCACTATTCCAGTAGTAATCACCCGACGCCAGATAACTTTCGGCGGTCATTTGATCGGGTTTTTCCACGAACGCATCAATCCAAAATCCCCCCTCACTGTCCAGTCTGGCAATACGCTCGCGCCTTCGTATATACCCGTAACCGGTCTCGGCTGATGAGGGCAGCACACCAAAAGTGACAATGGTGTCCTTGCGCGCAAGGATTATCCCAGCACGCACCGACTCGTGAAATCGGGGAATGTCTTCGATGACGTGGTCCGCCGGCATCACCACAAGTATGGGATCCCGGGCGTGCCGACTCGCTGTGAGGGCTGCTAGAGTCAAAGCAGGGGCCGTATTTCGGCTGACCGGCTCAAGCAAGATTCGACAAGGACCCCGGCCGATCCCTTCGAGTTGATCAATAATGAGAAAGCGAAGCTCCTCGCTGCAAACGACCAGGGGATCCGCAATGGACAGTTGAGTGGATTCCTCAGCCGGTCCGAACGCTTTGTCAGCCAAACCGTCTAAGCGGATAACCGTGTCCTGCAGTAAGCTATGGTCCCCTTTGAGCCTCAAGAGCTGTTTTGGATAACCGGCGCGCGACAATGGCCACAGGCGTGTACCAGAACCACCGGCGAGGATTACGGGGCAGATCTCAAGGGTTTCCATTCCTAATAACTCCATCAGTAAGAGGCTGGTAAGGTGACTCTTGCTCCAAGATCCATGGCACGAAAGAGCTGTGGCTGACTCCCCATCGAATCGTAGAGCGGCGCCTGCATTTATCTGCCCAAACGGAGCCCTCTAGTCCTCCTCTGCATTTTGCCGACGATGGGTTCTCAGCTCCTTGCGTAGCTGTGCCAGCTCTTCTCGCATAATGTTTGCCAGCGCCGCCATTGAGTGTTCAACTGATGCCAGTCGCTCCGCCTGTCTGGGTGCATGTTCCCCTGGGGGCGATCCTATCGGTGATGACGTACCGGCTCTTCGAAACTCTCGAAATCCGTCGGCGCCAGCTTCGTGTGGGGCAGCTGCCGATGGTTCCTCTTCCCCGTTTCGTCCTTCAACGAGATTGATCTCAGCGCCCCCCTGCTCTTCCCACATGTCCTCAGTGACAGCGGATACGGCTTCGCGGTTTATCTCGTGCAGTTCCTCTAAACAACCATACAGAAACAACCGGTCACACAGCGTATTGATTTTCCTGGGGATCCCGTGGGTGAATTCGTGAATATCCAGATAGGCTTGATCCGTAAATTGAGGGTCTCCCTGCCAACCCGCAGTAATGAGCCGATGGTCAATGTACCCGCGACTCTCCTCCGGTCCGAGAGCCTTTAGGTGGTAGGCAGCGATGACGCGCTGCCGCAGCTGCTCGAAGCCTTCTGAACGTAGTGTCGCACGAAACTCCTTCTGGCCAAGGAGAAAGCTTTGCAGCAAAGCGCGTCCGTCCATCTGGAAATTCGAGAGCATTCGCAGTTCTTCGATAGACTGTCTCGGAAGTCCTTGTGCCTCATCCACGACAAGCAAAACACGCTTACCCTCCTGCACGCATGCTTGGAAGAAGGACTCGAGGCTCATTAGCAGCCCCGCCTTGCTCACCTTGTGGTAGGGGAGCCCGTATGCCGAGGCAACTACCCGCAGGAGGTCATCGGCCTTCAACTGGGTGGAAACAACCTGTGCCGCTACCACATTCTCGGTCTCAAGCGACTTGAAAAGCGTGCTCACCAACATGCTTTTTCCCGTGCCGACGTCGCCGGTGATGATGATAAAGCCTTCACCCTGCTTGACACCGTAGCGCAGGTATGCGAGAGCTCGCTTATGTACCTGGCTGTTGAAAAAGAAGCGGGGATCTGGACTCAGCTGAAACGGCTTGGTACGCAGACGGTAAAAGGATTCGTACATAACAGACGGCAGTCCTTACTTTACTCTACTCGTTAACCGAGGCAAGCGCTTGGGCGTGGTACGCGGATTTCATAAGCAAGTTTAAGAAGCTGTTTTAAAAATGTCGCGAGCACCGACAGAGCAA
The DNA here is from genome assembly GCA_018224385.1 of Gammaproteobacteria bacterium. Taxonomy (GTDB): domain Bacteria; phylum Pseudomonadota; class Gammaproteobacteria; order HK1; family HK1; genus JAGTVB01. Next base: position 13,680 of record JAGTVB010000091.1, on the reverse strand, counting down.
GGCGCACGGTGGTGGCGAAGAACCGCAGTGTACAAGGGAGTACATGAGGATTCTGAGCCGCCGCGCAACGCAGCTATGGCAAGCGCAGTAATTTTTAAAGCAGCTTCTAAGCGCCACAGCTATCCATTTTGCCATGCGCTGCCTCAGCAAGCTAGGCAAGGACTGTACCGGGGCTACGAAAACGCATACAGAACGAACATCAGGAAGGGACTACCTCAGTCCATATTTGTTGAGTAGGCCATAGAGCGTGGGGCGCGTAACCCCAAGCATCTCTGCCGCTTGCGTGACCTTGTGGTCGCAATAGGTAAGCACGTGCCGAATAGCATGTCGTTCGGCATCCTCTCTCACTTGACGGAGATTTAACGGCAACAGCTGTTCTTCACTGACACTCGGCAATTCCAAATCATGCGCGCCGACCTGCGAGCCTTCCGCCATTATTGCGGCCCGCTTCACGCGATTTTCCAGTTCCCTCACATTACCGGGCCAGCCATAGCCCTGGATCGCGGCAATCGCGTCCTCGGTAAATCCTCGTCGCGGCTTTCCATAGACTCGGCTGAACTTGTCGAGGAAAATTCTCGCCATGAGGGTGGGGTCGCCGGCACGCTCTCGCAGAGGTGGGATGCGTACCGATACTTCTGCGATTCGATAAAATAGATCTTCGCGAAAAGCCCCTTCCTGCATCATGCTGATTAGATTGCGATGGGTAGCGGATACGATCCGCACATCCACTTCTATCTCTTCTCGCCCGCCGAGCCGTTCAATTTTACGTTCCTGTAGAAAACGCAGCAGCTTCGCCTGCAATGACTGGGGCAGATCGCCTATTTCGTCGAGAAACAGCGTACCTCCGTGGGCGCTCTCAATCTTGCCCACCGTTTGTTTGACAGCCCCAGTGAACGCACCTCTCTCGTAGCCAAACAGCTCGCTCTCGAGCAGAGTCTCCGGAATCGCGGCACAGTTAATGACCGCAAAGCGCTGGTTTTTTCGAGGACTGAGATTATGTAAAGCACGTGCGAGTAACTCTTTCCCTGTGCCACTCTCCCCGAGCAAGAGCACACTCACACTTGTTGGAGCGATCTTCTCAACCGTCTCGCAGACCTTCGCCAACTCCAGACTCGCTCCAATCAACCCTTCGACTGGTGAGTAGGCGTCTCGCAATGCAAAGCGCCGATTCTCCATCTCCAGCTCATGGAGGCGAAAGGCGCGATTGACGATTAATCTCAGGACATCGGCATCAATTGGCTTTTGGTAAAAATCGTAAGCTCCCGCCCCAACTGCACGCACCGCATTGTCGCGGTCATCATTGCCCGTCACGACGACGACCTTGGTGTCCGGTGCAAGTGACAGCATTTCTTCGAGGGCAGCGAGCCCCTCGGACACATTGCTGGGATCTGGGGGAAGACCGAGATCGAGGAGCACCACGGACGGTTCGTGCCGGCGTAGCTGATTGAGTGCGCCCTCCCGATCGTCTGCCATCACGACCGAATAGCCCTCAAAGCACCAGCGCAGCTGATTCTGTAGGCCCGGATCGTCCTCGACCACGAGGAGCGTCTGCTGCCTCGGTGTTTTCTCCGCGCTCACGCGGCTGCCCTCCATTCCATCATGCACGATAACGCGTCACGTCGAACAGAAATCTGATCGACTTTGGCAAGGATTTCTTTAACGGACAGGCATTGCAAACCCTGCCAGGAACCGCCGAGCGGCGACCTGGGGGCAATGAGGCGCAATTACCTCACCGGGTCACTACAGGAATAAACCCCAGCGTATCAACCAAAGCGATTGCCGCAGCATTCCGGAACCAATCGATTAGGTGATGCTGCAGTCACTCTTTTCAAATGATTACTTTGTTATCACTCCTATATATTTGTAATGTTATTGTATTACGTCATTGGATAAATTGGCGTGTCCCGGAACGACTGCTTTGATCAGGTAGCAAGCGCGAAGTCGTGGTCAAATTAGCTTCTTACTTAAAGCGCTCCACACTCGGCGGGTTCAACGTTTACAGTTCCTTGACCCGCGATATCTCCGGCCACTGCAACGTGTCGGTGCCGCCGACAGTGCGATCAAGAAGCGGCACCGACAAAAGGAATGCGGCAAGGAACTCCCGCTAGCAAAAAGCGTCAGATTTACTGATATCACCGACGATCGAAGTGATGCGGGGCAAATGGGGGAAGCGGGTAATAATCCGCCTGAGGTTGAATTATTCAGACCTTCGACTGGAGCACTATCATGTCGACACTACTTGACGATCCACAGGAGTCCGTCTTTGTCAAGGCGGAAACCGCTCAGAGGCTTCCGGCGCGGCGTGGTCGCCCCCGAAAACGGAAACCGGCTGACGCCATGTTTGCCCTTGAAATCCACAAGAACGGGCAAGGTAGGCTCGTTATGGTCGGGAAGGCCAGTCGCAAACGTGCCACCACCTTCGTCAACATTCCGGTTTCCGCCGATTTACGTAAGCGTTTGGACGAGCGAATTATCGGTTCGATGGCCATGGGGACCGGAGCATTGCTGCAATGGGCGTTAGATGAATTGGATCGGCAGGGCATCTCCGTTGAGGCACAGCCAAACGAATAATTTCGCACGTCTGCGACAGAGCGACTAGCAACACCGCGCAGCACGACGCGAAGGAGTTTTGCTCGAAAGTTCCAGGGAGCCGAGGTTGGACCCGAGCAACATCGAAATGCACGCTCCCATACCGACATCGCTAAGGGCAGGTAAATTACCGGCGTTCCGCCATGCGGACGTAGTCCCGCACGGATGGCCCTACATAGACCTGTCGAGGGCGCGCAATGCGCTGTTCAGCATCGTCCAGCAGCTCCAGCCACTGGGCTAGCCATCCGGCTGCTCGCGGAATTGCAAACAAAACGGGAAACATATCGACTGGGAAGCCTAACGCTTGCATGATGATGCCACTATAGAAATCAATGTTCGGATAGAGCCGTCGGGAAATAAAGAATTCATCATTGAGCGCGATTCGCTCCAATTCAATGGCGACCTCAGTCAAGGGGTTGGTGCCCATGACCTCGAACAGGTCGTGTGCCACCTTCTTTATGATGGCGGCTCTTGGGTCATAGCTTGTATAGATGCGGTGCCCGAAGCCCATGAGCCGCATCTCCCCCTTCTTAACGCGCTCCACATACGCGGGAACTGCCGACGCCGAACCGATGTTTTGTAAGACGCGCAGCACCGCTTCGTTTGCGCCGCCGTGTAGAGGACCATAGAGAGCAGCAGCAGCGGCCGCCATCGCGCTGTAGGGGTCAGCCCGACTCGAGCCAACCATACGCATGGTGGAGGTGGAGCAGTTCTGTTCGTGATCGGCGTGAAGTATAAAGAGCACATCCAGTGCCCGCGCCGCTTCGGGTCTTACTTCGTAATCGCGCTCATTCATGTAATCAAGCATATACAAGAAATTCGCGGTATATCCGAGCGCACTGATCGGATAATTGTAGGGTCGCCCGATGCGCAGCCGATAGGCGAAGGCGGCAATCGTGGGCAGCTTGCCCAGAATGCGCCAGATCTGCTTCTCCCTTACCTGTGGATCATCGACGTTCTTTGCCTCCGGGTGGAAAGTCGACATGGCTGCAATGGAGCTAATCAGCATCCCCATCGGGTGCGCGTCATAACGGAAGGTGTTAATGGCGTGAGCTAAGTTCTCGTGGATGTATGTGTGACGCATGACGCGGCTGATCCATACGGCCAGCTGGGCCTGGTTCGGAAGCGCACCGTGGATCAACAAATAAGCAACCTCGAGGAAGGTGCTTTTTTCCGCCAGCTGCTCGATCGGATACCCTCGATAACGAAGGATCCCGCGCTCTCCATCGATGTCAGTAATGGCGCTACGGCAGACCGCGGTGTTGGAATAAGCGGGATCATAGGTCATCATGCCAAAATCATCCGGATGCACGCGAATTTGGCGCAGATCCATGGCACGAACGGTATCGTTCTCGATGGGGATCTCATAGATCTGGCCGGTGCGATTGTCAGTGATCGTTAGGCTTTGTTTGCTCATGGCAATGGGCTCCGATGCCAGTATTTGCTTATATTGCCTCCGAATAAGCACTGCGATAGCAAGCGCGATGGGTTGATCTCGGTTTGGTGATTCGTGGCGGTTTTGTTTGCAGCTCTAGGCGCCGACGCGTTTCGGAGCTATTCTCTGTGACGTGCACGCGTGGGCGGCGCACTTGCTGGGTCCTTCCGCCCCGTCGCAGCGTTGCGTCAATGATTTATTTATGACGCAGCGCACCAATTGAGGATAAAGGACTTCGCCTCTCATCACAACGATCTTTTTCGACAAGCGTAATCAGCATGATGAATACCTTTCGAACACGCTCGGACCTCAAGGTGGGTGATCGAAGCTACGATATTTTTCGCCTAGCTCGTCTGAGCGATCGCTTTGACATCGATCGCCTGCCCTACTGCCTGAAAGTCCTGCTCGAGAACCTTCTGCGCCACGAAGACGGCGTAAGTGTCACTGTTGAAGACATCGAGGCGCTGGCCTCCTGGGCGCCACAAGACACGCCAAAGACCGAGATCGCGTTCACTCCGAGCCGGGTCGTGCTCCAGGATTTCACCGGCGTACCCGTACTGGTCGATCTCGCCGCGATGCGCGATGCCATTCGAGCTCTTGGGGGTGACCCGAAGAAAATCAATCCATTGTCCCCGGCCGAGCTCGTGATCGACCACTCTGTTCAGGTCGACATGTACGCCAGCGGTGACGCCCTAAAGCGCAACGTAGAGCTAGAGTTTTCTCGAAATCAAGAACGTTACCACTTTCTACGCTGGGGACAACAGGCTTTCTCAAATTTCAAGGTGGTGCCGCCCAACACCGGCATCGTGCACCAGGTGAACCTCGAATATTTGGCGCGTGTCGTATTCGCTGAGCCGCACGATGGTGTGATGCTCGCGTTTCCAGATACGCTCGTGGGCACCGATTCCCACACCACGATGATCAACGGGCTCGGGGTGCTTGGCTGGGGCGTTGGCGGCATTGAGGCCGAAGCCGCAATGCTCGGTCAACCGATCAGTATGCTGATCCCAGAAGTGGTTGGTTTTCGGCTGACGGGTCAGCCGCCAGAGGGGGCTACCGCGACGGATCTCGTGCTCACCATCGTGCAAATGTTGCGGCAAATGGGCGTCGTCGGGAAGCTGGTGGAATTTTTTGGCGATGGACTCGACCATCTGCCCCTGGCGGACCGAGCGACCATCGCCAACATGGCGCCCGAATACGGGGCAACCTGCGGCATCTTTCCTGTGGATGAGGAAACACTGAAATACCTGCAACTGACCGGGCGTGGCCCGGAGCAGGTTGCGCTGGTAGAGGCGTATGCCAAGGCCCAGGGCATGTATCGCTTACCGACCAGCAGAGAAGCGCAATACAGCGCCGTACTGGAACTGGATATGAATCTCGTGGAGCCAAGCCTCGCTGGACCAAAGCGCCCTCAGGATCGGATCAGTCTGCGCGCAGCCAAGCAAACAATCGGCAACGCCCTTCATACACTACAAGATGAACGCTCCGGGCGCGCTACGCGGGACCGCGACATGGCGCGCTTTAGCGACGACGGCGGCGCTACGGCCGTTGGTGCAGGAGAATCTCGGCACTCGGGAGCAGCGATCATTGACTATCGGGGTGCGCAGCTTACCCTGAAAGACGGTGCCATCGTCATTTCGGCAATCACCTCCTGCACCAACACATCCAATCCAGCGGTGATGGTGGGCGCTGGACTCCTAGCAAGGGAAGCTTTGAAGCGCGGTCTGCGCGTCAAGCCTTGGGTAAAGACGAGTCTCGCCCCTGGGTCACGCGTTGTGACAGACTATCTTGTCAAGTCAAACCTGCTCACTCAGCTCGAAGGGCTTGGCTTTCACCTGGTTGGTTATGGCTGCACAACGTGTATTGGGAACTCGGGTCCTTTACCCGAGCCCATTAGCCGTGGCATCCGAGAAGGCGATCTTATCGTATGCGCTATTCTCTCTGGAAACCGCAATTTTGAAGGTCGTATTCACCCAGACGTCGCGATGAACTTCCTTGCATCACCCCCCTTGGTGGTAGCGTATGCCCTCGCCGGCACCATGGAGATCGACCTTTACAACGAACCGCTCGGCCAAGACAGCCAAGGCAGGCCGGTATTCCTGCGGGATATCTGGCCAAGTCAAGCCGATGTGCAGGCAATCATGGCGCAGAGCATTGACCCGCAGATGTTCCGCGACAGCTACGCTCGTGTGTTCCAAGGGGATAGCCGATGGGCCAGCATGGCGGTCGCAAAAGTCGAGCAATTCGAATGGAATCCGCAATCGACATATATTCAGCATCCCCCTTACTTCGAAGGCATGGGAAAGACGCCCGAGGAACTCAAACCGATAAAGGGCGCTCGAATGTTGGCGTTGCTCGGCGACAGCATAACGACCGACCACATCTCGCCGGCGGGAGCCATCAATATGAACAGTCCCGCTGGGCATTACCTCAGGGAACGCGGCATCGAGCCGCGCGATTTTAACTCATATGGATCGCGGCGGGGCAGCCATGACGTCATGGTGCGGGGCACCTTTGCCAACGTGCGTCTCCGCAATCGGCTCGCTCCAGGCACGGAGGGCGGCTGGACTACTCATCAGCCATCCGGCGAAGTCATGCCGATCTACGATGCGGCGGTGCGTTACCAACGAGAAGGCGTCCCTTTGCTCGTTGTGGCGGGTAAAGAATACGGCAGTGGTTCCTCCCGCGATTGGGCTGCCAAAGGGCCTCGGTTGCTCGGCGTTCGCGCCGTACTGGCGGAAAGCTTTGAGCGCATCCACCGATCCAATTTAATCGGCATGGGCGTCCTCCCCCTCCAATTTGCTGCGGATCGCAATGCCGCAGCCTTAGGGCTTGGTGGTACGGAGCAATTTGACATCACGGGGGTGGATGTTGGATGTCAGACGGTAACCGTGCATGTGCACCGATCCGACAACGCACAGCCGCTTTCTTTCGAGGCGACAGTGCGAATAGACACGCCAAAGGAATGGGACTACTACCGCAATGGAGGAATATTGCACTATGTACTGCGGCAGCTACTTAAGGAATGACGCTGATGTACCCGCTCAGAAGCTGTTTTAAAAACTACTGCCCCTGACACTGGAACGAGTAAGCCGGAACGGCTAACGCGCTACCAGAAGATTTCGAGCCACCGCGCAACGCCGCCCTGGCCAAACGCAGCTACTTACAAAGACGGCCTGTTAGCGCTTCGTGTAGCGCAGACGAAGCGCTAACGTTTCTCTAAGGGCAGATACTTTCGCTCAGGATACCCATTGTAGATTTGGCGTGGCCTAGAGATGCGGGTCTCTTCAGATTCGAACATCTCCTTCCAGTGGGCAATCCACCCGGGCAGGCGACCGATGGCAAAGAGCACCGGAAACATTTTCACGGGAAAGCCCATCGCCTTATAGATAATTCCACTGTAGAAGTCCACATTGGGATACAGTTTGCGCTCGACGAAATAGGAATCCTTCAGCGCCACCTCTTCGAGCTCTAGCGCGATTTCGAGCAGCGGATCGTGAACACCCAGCTTGTCCAGAACACGGTGGCTGGCCTCCTTAAGTATCGTGGCGCGGGGGTCGTAATTTTGATACACCCTATGGCCGAAACCCATGAGGCGAAAAGCATCGTCCTTGTCCTTTGCCCGGTCGATCCACTTATTCAAGCCGCCGCCGTCCGAATGTATCCGTTCAAGCATCTCGATAACGGCTTGGTTGGCACCGCCATGCAGGGGTCCCCAGAGTGCGAGCACGCCCGCTGCGATGGAAGCGAATATATTGGCATAGCTGCTACCTACCATCCGCACCGTCGACGTTGAGCAGTTCTGTTCATGATCGGCGTGAACGATAAGGGCTTGCTCCAATGCACGAGCAATTTCCTTATCGACCTCGTATTCCTCCGTGGGCACTGCGAACATCATGTGCAGAATGTTTTCTCCATAGCCGAGCCTGTTCAGAGGATAAATCTTTGGCTGGCCAACGGATTTTTTATAGGCATAGGCCGCGATGGTCGGCAGCTTTGCGAGTAAGCGATGGACTGAGATCTCGACCTGACGGGGATCGAAAGGATCCAGCGAGTCTTCATAATAAGTCGACAACGCGCTGACAATGGAGGACAAATAGGCCATCGGGTGGCCTTTTCGAGGCCAAACGTCATAGTACTGCTTGATATCCTCCATAATCATGCTGTGCCGGCGCACCGAACGGTCAAAATAGGCGAATTGCTCTTGACCCGGAAGTTCGCCGAAGATCAGCAAGTATGCGACTTCAATAAAACTCGATTTCTCGCACAGATCCTCGATAGGATAGCCTCGGTAACGCAAAATGCCACGGCGGCCGTCAACAAAGGTAATCGCACTGCGTGTAGACCCCGTATTAGCATAGCCCTCGTCCAGCGTAATGGCGCCCGCGGTTGAGCGCAGCGCGCGAATATCGATTCCAAGCTCTCCTTCGGTGCCCTGAACGACAGGGAATTGATACTCTGCGTCGTCTAGCAGCAGTTTGGCGTTTTTCGCAGACATGGTCTCTCCATTATTCACATCATCGTCCCTGGGCGGATTCAGCATCCTGCTCTCCAAGCATGAGCAGCTCGTTAAGAAATGTCGGGAGCGCCGGAGTCGCGAGACGCACGGCATCGACAAAATCGTCGCGAACGATTTTGAACAGCTGTAAGCTGGCCCCAAAGGGATGCGCCGCAGCCATGGGGCAACTAACAACCGGAGTGCACATGCGAGTACGTAATGGAGTGCGAACCGCCGCGCCCCGCCGCTATGGCAAGCACAGTATTCTCTTCCACAGCCTCTGCGATGGCCAACCATGAGCCTGCGATTTCTGATCACAGGGCCAGGATGGGACAGGCATTGCTTGCTTCCCGTCGATATACGCACGCCACCCACGGCGCCAATGGCTGTGCGCTATGGGAACATAGCTGCACCCGGTCAATCGCTAGTCTTGGCTTTCGCTTGATGAAACGCAAGCATCAAAAGAGCCGTTAAAGATTAGTGAGGACGGGAGCGCTGGGTCAGGAGGTAAGATGCCAAGGAATCTGTGGCAGAGCAAGAACCTTGAAATCAGCTGCCGTCATGCCCGTTCGGTATTCGCGACGCATACGCGATTTCGCCCACTGCTTTTGGCCTTGAGGAGCGCATGATCGGCGGCTTTGAGCAACTCTGTGGACGATTTCATCTCCGAACGGCGAACTGCGACACCGATACTCACGGTTAACGATACACCAGAGGCGGAGACGCGCTTTCCATAGAGTTCGACCGCGCGCCGCAGACGTTCGGCAAGCTGATTGGCGGAGGCCACATCAGTGTTGGCACAAATAACGACAAACTCTTCACCACCAAAACGACACGCCAGATCGTTGGTACGCGCGGCCCCCCGTAGCACGGCGGCGGTGTCCCGAAGCACTTTATCGCCGACATCATGTCCACAGTTATCATTGAAGCGCTTGAAGTGATCGACATCTATCATAAGACACGCTAGGGGAAATCCCCCGCGTTCGGAAGCCGCCCATTCTTTCAGGACATGCTCCATTGCGTAGCGCCGGTTAGGGAGCTCGGTAAGCGGATCGGTAAGCGCTGCTTCGCGCAGACGCCGGTTCATTACGGCCAACTCTGCCAGGTAACGGCGATTATCTTCCTTCTCGCATTCTACCTTTTGCTGCAGCCGAATAAGACGCTCTCCTCCTCGGATTCGAGCCTCCAGTACCCTGCGGCTGTAGGGCTTAACCACATAATCGTCTGCACCTGCATCGAAAGCGGTCACCAAATGCTCCTCATCTTCCTGCATTGTTAGCATGATTATGTAGAGGAGTTGACCAAAACGCGCTCTTCGTAGGGCCCGGCATAAAGCCAGCCCATCCATCTCCGGCATCATCCAATCGGTGATGACCAGCTGCGGCTTAGCATCCAAGGCAACCTGCAGGCCTGCCCGACCGTTGGTCGCCGTAAGTACTTGTTGTCCATCCTTTTTGAGATGGTGGGTAAGCCTGCGTACGATCACAGGATCATCGTCAATAATGAGTATTCGCAGACCTTGGTGGCGCTCGCTAGAAGGCGTCGCTTCGATGCGCCGGACTTGTTCCACCATCTCGGTAAAGCTGGCTCCCTTACTGACCGGTACTTCTAGAAGCTTGCCCCATTCCACCCAATCCCGCACCACAGCGTCAAACAATGAGCCCACGTCAGGCTCCGAGAGCCCCTGTTGCTGGCCAAATGCCATCAGTTGCGGCAGCAGGGTTGCCGCATGTAGGTCAGTAGCTACGCACATACGGCCGATGTGTGCGGCCATATGAAGAACTTCAGCAAGCGCGCGCGCACGCGAGCCTTTCGGTAGATTGTCATTATCGTGCACTTGTTCGTGCTCACCGACGGCATCCAGATGCACACGGGGAAGCCCCCAATCGCCGAGTAGTGCCACGGTGAGCTCTATGTGGTCAACCGACAGAGTGCTGCGCTCGAGCCGCGTGAGCTCCAGTGCATTCGAAGCCGAATGCTGCAGCGTGCCGTACGACTCAGGATACAGGCTCGCCATCGCAAGACAGCCAACCTGACTGAGCAGCCCGCAGGTAAAAGCTTCTTCCGGTGGGAACGAGCGACCCTTTTCACACAGCGCCTGGGACGCGAGCGCGGTGGCCAGTGAGCGAGACCAGAAGCCGATGTAATCAAAACCCTGGCAAGGTCCACGACGGGAATTAGACAGCACCGAGAGGCCGAGGGTCAGCTGGCGAACCACGTGTACGCCGAGAAGAATCACGGCATCCTGAATCGACACCACAGCCCGCCGCAAACCCACGAATCCCGAGTTGGCGAACTTCAATAGCCGCCCCGTCAGCGCCGGATCAGTCTGAATTACCCGGACGATCTCCTTGATCGAGGCATCATCCTTCTGCGTAAGTTCCAAAAGCGCAAGGGCAACCCCAGTAGGCGACGGAAGCTCTCCTGCGGCCTTGAGCTCGTGAAAGCGGTTCCCTACGCTAGCGTCCATGGGCAGCTTCTTTCTCCGACCCTCGACTTCGTGCCAAGGCATCCTCCGTCGACCAGTGGTTTAGGCCAGCCGACTTTGGCACTGCTCGGTGGGAAGCAAGCGAACCGCCATAGAGTGACAAAAAAGGCGCCTGCCCCCTATCTCGACGACGAGCGGCGATTCTTTAAACCCTGCGCTGCATCGCAATCGCGGCCCCCTCCAATGGATCCCCCCTGATGCCCATAAGCGCACGGCAGCAGGAAGCGCCTTTCACAACAGGCGAACGGCCCGCAAAAGCTGCCAGCAAGGGCGCAATAGGATAAGATACGAAAATCCAACAAATAGACGTCTTATGCGCAGACCATGGAGCTATCGGCGCTCACTGCTCTCTCGCCCATCGACGGGCGCTATCGGAACCAAACGCTAGGCCTTAACCCGCTTTTCAGCGAATTCGGGCTCATCCGCCACCGCGTGCTGGTAGAGGTCCGTTGGCTGAAACATCTGGCGAGCCGTGCGGAGATCCCGGAAATTAGCCCATTTAGCAACATTGCCAGCAGATTGCTCGACGAGACTGTCGATAAATTTGGAGTCAGCGATGCCGAAGCCATCAAAGGCATCGAGGCTATCACCAATCACGATGTCAAAGCCGTCGAGTATTACCTCAAAGAGCGCATCTCCGGTAACGCGGAACTCGCCTCCGCGTCCGAGTTTCTGCACTTTGCCTGCACTTCCGAGGACATCAATAATCTCGCGTACGGCCTGACGATCCAGCATGCAAGGTCGGAGCACTTAGTGCCAACGATGCAGCTTCTCATTGCCGAAATTAGAGGTCTGGCGCTGCGTCATGCTGGCCAGGCAATGCTCTCACGCACTCACGGCCAGCCAGCCTCACCGACAACCGTCGGCAAGGAGATGGCGAATTTCGTCTATCGGCTCGAGCGCCAGCGACAACAGGTTGCGGCCGTTTCGATTCAGGGCAAGATGAATGGCGCGGTGGGTAATTACAACGCGCACCTTGCCGCCTACCCGGACATCGACTGGCAGCAGCTCGCGAGAGATTTTGTGACCGAGCTCGGTCTGGCGCATAACCCCTACACCACCCAGATCGAACCTCACGACTACATGGCTGAGCTTTTCCATGCCACGGAACGGTTCAATACCATAGTGTTAGACTTTTGCCGTGATATGTGGGGGTACATCTCCCTGGGTTACTTCCGCCAAAAGGTAAAAGGAGACGAAGTCGGCTCTTCCACCATGCCCCACAAGGTGAATCCCATCGACTTTGAGAACGCCGAAGGCAATTTAGGGATGGCCAATGCGCTATTCACGCATCTTGGCGCCAAACTGCCGATTTCTCGCTGGCAGCGCGACTTGACCGACTCCACTGTCTTGCGAAATCTTGGAGTGGGAATCGCTCATTCGTTGATTGCTTATAGGGCGTGCCTCAAGGGGATTGGCAAGCTTGCCATCGACGGGGAGGCGTTGCACCGCGATCTCGATCCTATGTGGGAAGTGTTGGCAGAGCCAATCCAGACGGTGATGCGCCGCTACGGCATTGAAAATCCTTATGAGCAGCTCAAGACGCTAACGCGCGGGCGCACCATCGACAGAACCAGCCTAAGGGCGTTTGTCCGTCAGCTCGCCATCCCGGCAGAGGCCAAGGCGCGGTTGCTGGAAATGACGCCACGGGATTACATTGGCGCTGCGAAGCGCTTGGCAGAAAATGTGTAAGTCTGTGCTGGGGCACAAGCGGCCAAGCCATTGCCCTCCATAGGGGGTCCCTCAGCCGCCAGGCGCGCGGGGTCGGTCGATTCAAAGCGCCCTGATAAGGTGGACGCCATGAGAAGCCTTTTACGCCGGGTATTATTCGTGACCGTCCTTGGGTCAGGCGTCTCCAGCGCCTTAGCGGCGGATGGACTGGTAACAGAAATCATGCCCATCGGGTACCGAGCGCCACAGCAACTCCTGGCGATTCTCGAGCCGTTGGTGCCGGCTCCTGGAAGCCTATCCGCCACCAATGACCATCTGATCGTGACCACCACGCGCGATAATCTTCGCCAGATTAAGGACCTTCTCGCGACGCTTGACCGGCCACCAAGAAATCTGCTGGTCAGTATTCATTACGGGAAACGTGCTACCGCACAACCCACTGCCGGCAAGGCGTCGGCGAAGATGCGAGCGCGTGAATGGGAACCGTCAATCGGTGATGCGGGGGCTAACGTACACCGTGGAGCTACGTCTCGAATGCAGGGCAACACCCATGATGAGGGCGTCGCTGTGCAGATCTGGCGTACTGAGTCGGCTTCCGATAGCCGTCAGGATCAGCAGTTGCGGGTCATCGACGGCGCCCCTGCCTGCATCACTCGGGGCAAACTTGCACCTGTCGGTGTGCAAAAAGCGTTGTTTATTAATGGTGCTCTCGTTGAGGTCGCGGCAGCCACTCACTTCGTCGACTTTGATAAAGACCGCTTCGGTTGCCCGTGTCGACAAATAGAGATCCCGGGTAGCTCCGCGCTGTTGCTCGCCAATGCCGCCAATCTCCACCCAGCGGCCGAGGGGCACCGAGACGGTGGTGCGGATGGTGTTGGTTTCGACGCTGCCACTGCCACTGAAATCTGCGTACGCACTCTGTGGAGCCATGTCGAGCAACACCTGATCGCCGCGCACCCGTGGCACGACACAGAAGCCGGTGCTCAAGTTGACGTAGTG
>JAGTVB010000090.1 GCA_018224385.1 Gammaproteobacteria bacterium | reverse complement strand
CCTCCAACCAATGGGTAGCGGAGTCGAGTCTCATACAACCGTGTGGGGGCGAGCGAGGATTAACGAAAAATAGCCGTTGTCTGCTTCGAAATGTTGCTCAATCCGAAGCTCGCTCATAAACAGTAAACGTTCAATTGCTCTGTAGGTAAACTTACGACTGATTTCCGTCTGAATCGCCTCACCTTCATCCATTTGAAAGCTTCTGTCGAAGGCGGCGATGGTGACCCGTTGCGGTGCTTTGGCGATGAGATACATTTCGATCCGTTTGGCTATCGGATTATAGCAGGCATGATGCTGGTAGGCGTCAAGCTTAAAATCGGCAGCGAGCTCTCGGTTCAATACTCGCAGCAAATTCCGATTAAATTCCGCGGTGAGCCCGGCGCAATCATTATAGGCCGCGTGTAGGACCGCCGCGTCTTTTACTCGGTCGATACCCAACAGTAACCGATCGCTCGTTCTCATCTCCGATCGGAGCTCGCGCAAAAATGCTAAAGCCTCAGTTTCTGTTAGATTGCCAATAGTACTCCCGAGAAATACGAAAAGACGTCCGCCGAGCATGGCGGGAAGGCGGGGAAGGTCCGAGTGATAGTCGCCTACGAGCGCAGTGATGTGTAGCCAGCGATAATCTCTTATTAGCGCTTCGCTGGATTCCAATAGCACCTCGCGGCATACGTCCAGTGGAGCGTAGACGATCGGGGCCTCCTGCGAAGCGCAGGCAGTGAGCAGGTGCCGCGTCTTGCGAGCGGTGCCGCTCCCGAGTTCCACAATATAGGTTGGGCGGGTGTTACGAATAACCGCTTCGGCGGATTTCGCCAACAGAGCATCCTCGGTTCGGGTGAGGTAATACTCCGGGGTATCGCAAATCCGATCGAAAAGTATCGAGCCAAGAGCATCATAGAAATATTTTGGCGGTAAGGAACGAGGTGCTGACAGCAATCCGGAAAAGGCGTCTTCCATCAGACTATCGCTGGCGTTAGACGCTGCCACAGTACGACAGCGAAGCCGTTCCGATATCTGCTCTAAATCGTCACAGCATAAAGCCATATTGGCACCGAGGCTCCAATTTTTCAGAGGCTTCCCTTTTAGAAGCTGTTTTAAAAATTACTGCGCTTGCCATAGCGGCGTTGCGCGGCGGCTCAGAATCCTCATGTACTCGCTTGTACACTGCGGTTCCTCGCCGAGGCGCACCAGGGCGCTACCGGCGGTATTCTCGCTCCCGCGCAGCCATACCGACGATGACGAGATCGGTAAAGCTGACGATGCCCGCCACCGCGCCGCCATCGACCACCGGAGCCCGAGAAAAGGCAAAACGGTCAAATAATTGTGCACAGTACCGGATATCCATCTCCGGGTCCACCGTGATGACCGGTTTCTGCATCACCTCATAGACGTTGACACGCTCCGGAGCGCGATTCTTGCCCAGGACCTTCCGGGCAATATCCGAAATGAGCAAAATGCCATATTCATCGTCTTGATGCCGCTTTTTCACGATCAGACACTTTGTTTCCACGTGCTGCATGGTTGCCAGCGCATCCTTTATGGTCGCCATGCTGTCCACAAGATCAAACTTGCGCTTCATGACATGCCGCACGCGAATGATTTCCCGCGTGCTCACAACTTTTCCTCAACAACACGAGTTAACTTGGCAACTTGGTGATCAACGCCCACGGCGTCCTCGACGTCGACTTGAAAGGCGATGCCCCTTCCCTTTGTTCCGAACTGTCCCACCTCAGCGATAGTCTCCAATATATTCCGACTGAGGTGCTCCTCAACGAGAAACAGCACGACATCTCGCTGAGTTTCGAGCGTAAGCCCGAAAAAAGTCTTAGCTTCCTCGATCCCTTCGCCACGCGCTTGATTAACAATGGTTGCACCCGTGGCGCCGGCGCTACGGGCCGCTTCCATAACCACCTCGGTCACATTGTCCTCAACGAGCGCAATGATGAGCTTAAAATGCATGGGTGAGCTCCTCTAGGATAGTTTTTTCCGATTCGCTTTATGCCGTCTCGCCCGTCGCTCGCGCCACTGGGTCATTTGCGCGTAGCCCAACACGGTCATTATCGGAAACAGACAAGCAAGGGCAATCAATCCGAAGCCGTCCAATAGTGGGCTACGTCCGGGGACATTGCTTGCCAGCCCAATGCCCAGAGCGGTCAGCAGTGGAACGCTCACCGTCGATGTGGTCACCCCACCGGAGTCATAGGCCAAAGCGACGATCGATTGGGGCGAATAGAGTGTCTGCACCAGCACCAACACATAAGCTATAGTGATAAAATAATAAAGTGGAGTTCCTGTCACTATACGAAAGGTACCCAGAGCAACCCCGAGCGCCACTCCGAGCGCAACGGCGACGCGTAGCCCCCACACCTCCACCGCACCCCCCGATGCGGCGTGTGCCTTCATGGCAACGGCGATGAGGGCCGGTTCTGCAATGGTCATAGAAAAGCCAATGGCCCCCCCGAAGACGTAAAGCCAGTAGTAGTCAAGCCAGTTCCCCGCCGCGTCCGTTACCGTCGGGTCGCTCGCGACAAAGGCGGGATCGGTTAGCTGTTCGGCCATCATGCGTCCCAAAGGAAATAACGCACGTTCCAATCCTTGGAGAAAAAAGGCGAGCCCAAGCAGTACAAGAAAAAGGCCCAGTAGTACCCGTTTTAGCTTAGGAATGGGATGGCGCAAAAGAACCAGCTGAAATCCGAAGATAATCCCCGCGATAGGCGCAACATCCCAGATCGTTGAAAACAGGGTTGCAATTAGGCTTTGTAAAATTTCCATCAGATCAGCAGCCCGTAGGCCATGACGAAGATCATGGGCGTCAGCGAAGCGAACGCGATGAGCCCAAAACCATCGGAAAAGGGATTACGTCCCCGAATACTGGACGCAAGTCCCACCCCCAAGGCGGTGACCAACGGCACCGTGATAGTCGACGTCGTGACTCCGCCGGAATCGTATGCAATGCCGATGATTTCCGCCGGGGCCAGCATAGTCATGAGCATCACAGCCACATATCCACCGAAAATGAGGCGCTGGATCGGCCAGCCCCGCAAGATTCGGTAGCAACCGAGGACGATGGCGAAACCAACCGAAAGTGCAACCGTTATTCGCAGCCCGAAGGCGTAATCGTCCTTCGCCTGGGGATCATTGCCGATAATTCCGGCGGTCGCGGCGACCTTGGCGGCCTCATCGGCGACGGCGATCAATGCCGGTTCGGCAACCGTGGTGCCAAAACCGAGCGAAAAGGCAAAGACCAACAGCCAGGGGAGGCTGCCGCGCCGCGCGAATGCGTACGCCATGGATTCGCCGAAGGGAAACAGGCCCATGTTAAGACCGAGGACGAACAGTGTCAGGCCGACCACCACTAGCAGCGTACCAACCAGCAAGTCCAAAAGATTTGGAAGAGGCTGCTGCAGAACGAAGAACTGAAAGAAAGCGATAACGAAGACGATCGGCAATAAATCGCGTACGCTATCCCGCAGGGTATAGAGCAATTTTTGCAATGGTAATGCCTTCTGGGAACGTTTATGTTTAACCCCCGGGCCAACATTATAACGAGCACCACATAACGCCGCGATGCCGATAGCGCTGGGGCGTCGCACACGACGACTGGAGCCTCGTTATAGAACCCGATCTGCCACCTGAGGATGCCCATGGCGTAGCGCTCGCAACATTACTAAAACAGTGTGTTAGAAGCTGTTGAAAATCATCCGGCGGTCAGCGGTCAATACACTCAAACAAGGCACACACGATGCGCGCCACTCTTGCACACACAGCAGACCTTCCTCCCGACATTTCCGAAACGGTTCGCAAAGCCCTGCGGGAAGACGTGGGCACCGGCGATGTCACCGCCGCTTTGATTCCTGCGGATCTGGCTGCGATGGCAACCGTCCTGGCTCGCGAGCCCGCCGTCCTGTGCGGCGCTGCATGGTTTGAGCACGTGTTTAGTGAGCTTGACCCTCATATCAAGATTACCTGGCAGGTGGCAGATGGCGCCGAGGTAACCTCAAACCAGCCGATTTGCACCCTCGCCGGCCAAGCTCGGGCGTTGCTTACCGGCGAACGCACGGCGCTTAATTTTCTTCAAACCCTTTCGGGCACAGCCACCAGGGCACGGCGCTATGCCGGCGCGGTGCTTGGAACAAAAGCCCGAATACTCGATACCCGCAAAACGATCCCGGGTCTTCGATCGGCTCAGAAGTACGCGGTGCGCTGCGGCGGGTGCTACAACCACCGCATGGGGCTCTTCGACGGCGTGCTCATCAAGGAAAACCATATCCTCGCTGCGGGCTCAATAGCAGCCGCCATTACCTGGGTACGGCAAGCAAACCCTGGACTTCCGATCGAGCTAGAGGTAGAAACGCTGGATGAGCTCGAGGAGACTTTACGCTGCGGCGCCGACATCATCCTTCTCGACAACTTCAGCATGCAGAGCATACGCGAAGCCGTGCGGCGAACCAGCGGCCGTGCGAAGCTGGAGGTTTCTGGGGGAGTGTCGTTAGAGCAGCTCCGAGAAATTGCGCAAACCGGCGTAGACTATATCTCTGTTGGCGCACTCACAAAGCATGTGACCGCTGTGGATTTATCGATGCGTTTCGCGCTTACCAGCCCTTAAAGGCTGTTCTCAAGAATGTCGCAGGCGCTGGCAGAGCAAGCGCGCGGCAGCAACAAAATCGTCGGAGACGATTTCGACCCGCCCGCTAGATGTTGCGGCGGTCAGCCCAGGAACAGGATGAGTCATTCCGGGTGTGACGCCCCCACTTGCCGACGTATCAGCCTGTAAGGAGGCGAAAACGATGAAAGTGCTTCTCGTCCATCCGAGCGCCCTGCTCTACTCGCAAGTGTATCTTCGGCTTGAACCGCTCGGCATGGAGTATGTGGCCTCGGCTTTGCGTGAAGCGGGGCATGAGGTGCAGTTAATCGATTTACAGATCTTTCGCCAGCATCACTTCGAAAAGCAACTTCGTTCGTTTAGGCCGGATGCGGTGGGCTTTTCGGTCAACTATCTTCCGAATGTTCCTGAGGTCATCGATCTCGCCAAACGAACCAAGGAACTATCCCCGGAAATCTTTGTGTTCTTGGGCGGACACAGCCTTTCGTTCGTTACCCAGGAGGTGTTGCGTTATGGCGACGGTGCCATCGATTGCATCATTCAGGGAGAGGGGGAATCGACGGCTCCCGCCATGCTGGCAGCGCTACCCCAGATCGAGGCCGTGCCGGGGGTGGTGACACTGAACGCCGTAGGCCCGCAGCCCACCCTTCAGGCCAACATTGATCGCTATCGTCCAGCGCGCGACCTGACTCGGAAGCGGGGCAAGTACTTTATTGGCGAGCTCGATCCCTGTGCGTCTATCGAATTCAGTCGAGGCTGCCCTTGGGACTGTTCTTTCTGCAGTGCCTGGACCTTTTATGGCCGCAGTTATCGCAAGGCGGACCCTGAGTGGGTTGCAGACGAAATGCGACGGATCCACGAACCCAACCTGTTCATCGTCGACGATGTCGCGTTCGTTCACGCCGAGCATGGGATGGCGATTGCCGACGCCATGGAGCGTCACGGTGTTTGCAAGCAATTTTACGCTGAAACCCGCTGTGACGTGTTGATTCGCAATGAGGAAGTGTTTGCACGTTGGGCCAAGCTGGGTCTGACGTACATGTTTCTTGGCCTGGAATCGCTGGATGCCGAGCAGCTAAAGCGTTTTCGCAAGCGAAGTACGCCCAATGAGAATTTCAAAGCCCTAGAAATCGCCCGCAAACTCGGTATTCGTGTGGCCATCAATCTGATCACCGATCCGAGCTGGACTGAGCAGCAGTTCCGCCACGCTCAGGAATGGGCCATGCAAGTACCTGAAATTGTGCACCTCACGGTTGCTACTCCCTATCCCGGCACCGAACTGTTCCACAGCGACCTGCCGTCGCTGACGAGCACCGACTACCGCCTTTTCGACATTCAGCATGCGGTGCTCCCGAGTCGGCTACCCCTGCGCGAGTTCTATGCGCAGTTAGTCAAGACCCAGTCGATAATTAACCGCAAGTTCATGGGGTGGCAAACGGCATTCGGTGTTTCGCGAATACTGGCGGGGCAGCTTCTACGCGGCCAGACAAACTTCCTCAAAATGCTGTTTAGATTCAACCGGGCCTACAATGCCGAGCGCTTTTACAGCGACCATTTCAAACCGGTTCGCTATCACCTGCAGCGACCCTCGGACGCCAACCGCAAAATGACCAGTAAGGAACTGATGATTCATGCTCCTGCGCCAGCGCGAAATGGAAGTGCTCGCCCCCTTCGAAAAGAACCACAGCGACAGGCCAGCCAGAAAGTCACGGTGACCGAAGACTGAGCGCCTGTGTATCAACCGAGCACCCTCTGAGCCGCCGACAAAGGCGTGGCGTGACGGCCTCCAAGGCATCCGTGACGGATCGTATTACTCCGGGACCATCCGCGCCTCGGCTTTTGGATCGCTCGACGCGCCGTTTCCCTGGACAATTACCTGAGATCTCACCAGATCCGCAACCGTCCGCACGCCCATCTTTTCCATAACGCGGGCTCGGTGCGCCTCCACCGTTTTCTTACTGATGCCAAGGTCGATGGCAATTACCTTGTTCGCTTGTCCAGATACCACGCGTCGCATCACCTCGAGCTCACGCGGGGTCAAGCTCTCAAGGCGCGCCGCAACGGTTGCACGTCTTTCTTGGTCTTGCTGCAGGCGCTCGCCCGCCCCCACCGCCCGTTGGATCTTTTCCAACAAATCTTGCTTGTTGAAAGGCTTTTCGATGAAGTCAAACGCGCCATCCTTCATGGCTCGCACAGCCGAAGGGACGTCTCCGAAGCCGGTAATAATGAGGACCGGCAGCATGACCCCCTGCGTCGCTAGTTTTTCCTGAAGGTCAAGACCGCTCATGCCCGGTAAGCGTATATCGAGCAGCAGGCAGCCCGGCCTGCTGGGATCGTAGGCTGCCATAAATTCGGGGGCCGAGGCATAAGCCTCGCTTCTGAGATTCACCGATTGCATCAAACGTTGAAGCGAATCTCGCACCCCCGGATCATCGTCGACGATGAAAACGGTTGCCTCGGATCTCATGTCGCTCACTCCAAACGAGGTAGAGAAAACCGAAAGCGAACCCCTTGGACGGGCTGTGGTTCGAGTCTGAGGTGCCCCTCATGCGCCTCAGCGATCGCCCGCGCCACTGGCAGACCCATGCCGAGTGCCCCCTCCTTGGTTGAAAATAGGGGCTCGAATATCCGTTGTGCCATCTCCTCCGGCACCCCGAGCCCGGTATCGCCGATGCTGATCCAGACCTCATCTTCGTCGACCCGGCTGGCTATTGTAAGCTGTCGCCCGTCGCGCGGGGTAGCATCCATCGCTTCTAACGCATTTACTATGAGATTTATAAGCGCCTGAGTCAACAGCGTAACGTCTCCTGTCACATGGGGGTGGTCTCGCGCCAACGACCAGTTCAAGTCGATGCCGCGATCGACGAGCCCCCCCTTCCTCTGGAGTACGGCCTGTCGTGCGATAGCGTTCAGGTCAACGATCCGGCGCTCTAGCCGCAGCTCCGGAAGGCGGCTTCGCAGGTTTTGTACACACTCCACCAGCCGTTCAATCTGATCGCCCATGTGATCCAGCAACTCGCCCATAGGACCCTCAGATGGCTCCGCGCTTGGCCGCACTGCTGTAGCCGCTCCGAAGTAGTTGTGTACCGCCGCGATCGGTTGCACCAGGGTATGTGACCAGTGGCGCCCCAACTCCCTCAGCGCAACTCGACGATACGCGTCCGCCAGCCGCCAACGCTCCGCATCGCCAGAGCAAATTGGCCCTGGCGTCTCGCCACCCGGGCGTTTGATGCCGCTCATCGGACGCACTCTCGCAAAGGACCTAACCTCTCATCGTAGGTGACTTTACTACACAGGGCTGCCCCTTCACACCCTTTGCCGCGTAAGCACGGCGCGCAGGCCGAAAGCTTTCACAAATACCGGGCACCCCTGCCGGGACGCCCGCCCCCTCCCTGGAGCTCGCCCCTCGTGACCGGCTTTACAGCTTCTCGAAGTCGTTCCCCACGATCCCATCGTCGGCGTTTTACGCTTCACGCTACCCTCCCCAGCAACCCGTCTAGAGCTGTGTCGAGACACGCAGGCAATGATGAGGAAAACGCTTACCAGTGGGCCAGGTCTACCGGTTTTTCCTTCAGCGTTTCTCGATCGCTTCTTCGGTCTGCCACTATCCCGCACCGTTTAGCCACGGTCAAAGTTACTCGCGGCAATATCCCAGTTTACAAGATTCCAGAAGGCATCCAAATACCGGCCTTTGTCGTTCCGATAATCGATGTAATAAGCATGCTCCCACATATCACAGGTTAGTAACACGATTCGCCCGCGAGTGAGCGGATTATCTCCATCCTTGGTCTGCTCAATGGCTACAGTTTCATCCATACCCTTTACCAGCCAAACCCAGCCCGCTCCAAAAAGCGCGGTCGCCTGCTTGGTAAACTCCTCCTTGAATTGATGAAACGATCGATAGCTATTCTCTATCGCTTCGGCCAGCTTACCAACAGGTTCCCCACCGCCCTTCGGGCTGAGGCAGTTCCAGTAAAAGGCATGATTCCATACTTGCGCGGCGTTATTAAAAATGGGCCCATTTGCTTTCTGAATAATACTTTCCAGCGGCATGTCTTCAAACTCACTGCCGGCTATCAATTCATTTAACGTATTGACATACTTGCGATGATGCTTGCCATAGTGGTATTCCAGAGTTTCTGCCGAAATATGGGGCTCAAGGGCATTCATCTCGTAGGGCAAGGATGGTAGCTCATAATTCATGGTGGCCCTCCTTTCAAACCGATTATCTTAAATCGCTTCAAGTTCTGGCTACGTTGGCATGGCAATAAACGTGGGAACAGGTCAACAGAAGCCGTTTAACCCGCTTGCGGATCGTCAGCGGAATTTACCGCCTCCTCAACTTCTATCCAGATGAGCGCCGGATCTTGATTTGCTACTTCTGTTGCCTCGTCGACTGTGAGTCCGCTGCTGGCTTGAGCCATCGGTCCAGCAAACTTGTTTATGGCCAAGCCATGCCGTTCTGCATAATGAATCGCTTCATACCCTTTGAGTATCACTTTGCTCATATGCATTTCTCCTGCTTTTACCATACTGCTAATCAGGTGTTTCCAACGGACTGAAGCACAGCAGGTTGATTTAAAAGCTCTGAGCCCACAGCGGTTAGCGGTCTTGCCGGAGGCTTGCCCATGAGATCGCTTTCCAGCCTCGAAAGCAGCCACTGAAATTTTCTCTCACTGATCCACTTTCTTTTCAGCCGAATCTTTCCAGGCTTCAAAACACTCCAACCCGCAAAAAAATAAACCATAGGTCTGCGCTTCAGTACTTCTTGCCAACGATTGTGAAACCTCTTTGCGGCAAACTTCACATTGGATCCGCGGTTCCCAAGAGGATTTCTCGGTATCGACGTCTGGCATAACTATTACCGCCCATTGTCTAGCTAACACGCGTCTCTGCAGCGTCGTACTGAATGCATTTGCTGCAGAGAAAAGGTATCTGCAGTGCGCAACCCGCACTGCAGATACAAAAAAGGCGTTTCTTTCCCTCCAGTCTCGCCTCCAAGCATGTCGTATCACTGCTTACATCACGATGTATCGGGGGGAAGGCCACAGACAGGGTACTCCATGGCCCTCTCTGAAACCGTAGTTTGGTAGGTATCCTGCCAGCAGACTACTAGGATCTACCCTGATAGCCAGGTCTCCAAATTCAACGGAGGAAGCCGTGCGAATTTCTGTAGGGGAGCGGGAAAAGCCAGACGTGCAGGCAAAGAAGCCCGCAGCGATGGAGCCTCATTTCTCACAGTCCGCTGCGATGCCTTCACTCGCCTTTCCTGGTTGCGACATCATTGGAGTTAGCCACCAGGACTCGTGACAGTGAAAAATTATGGGGCATGCCCTGCGGGCGGGCAGTGCAGCCGGCTTGCCAGTTAACTAAAAGTTAGCCACTCAGAGAGAATAGAATGGCCTTCAGCTGGCTCTTCGTTCGCCACGGCGGGTAGCTCGGGGAAAGCATGGCGCTCGACGTCCGTCATCGTTATCATCTTACTTTTGCCTTGGATGGCGCCCCCGGCGGGCATCTTGATGGCTCTCAATGAGATTCTGAATATCGACGAACTTGGCAGGCTTCAATAAATGGTGGTTAAACCCTGCCTGTTGCGCTCGCAGCACGTCGTCTCTCTGACCGTAAGCGGTCAACGCCACCAGTAACAGCCGCTCCTTTGAAAACGCGCCCCGCAGAAGTCGGGCGACTTCATAGCCATCCATCTTCGGCAGTCCGATATCCACGAATGCCACGTCCGGCTGGAAACGATGGGCTGCCTCCACGGCTGCTTCGCCATCGGGCGCTACCCACACGTCACAACCCTTTGCACGCAGTAGCATAGCAAAGGCATCGGCGACATCACGGTGGTCCTCCACTACCAGAATGCGCTGCTTCATCGCTCGAGCTGCGCCACGGCCAGAGGTGTCCGATTTAGACTCCAGCATGCTTTCATCTGCAATCGGAAGCTGCACTACAAACTCCCTACCCCGGCCAAGCGTTTTGCTGCACACCACAATACTGCCCCCGTGCATCGGCACCAGTTTTTGCACAGCTGGCAGTCCCAGACTCAGTCTTCCTTGCGGCCGGTCAAGCGCTCCCTCGGCCTGGCTGAATACATCGAAAATATCTTCCAGCGCTCCCTTCGGTCGCTCAATGCGAGAATCACGTATCTTGAGCACCACTTGATGGCCTTCGCGCTGCGCTCAGAGCCACATACGGCCACCTTCCTCCATATCAATGGCGGCGTAGCGCACCAGATTCTCCACGATCTGCGCTAACCGCCCAGGATCGCCGGCCACCCAAACAGCTGCACGCGCTAGAGACAGAAAGCCAAGCTGTGGCGCCGTTCATCGCAAGCACCGGTCCCAGTGTCTCCACGGCACGGCCCACCGCCTGGTCGATGCGTAGGGTAAGTTTTTCCACATGGACTTCACTGCCCATCAGTTGGGAAACATCCAGCAACTCGTCGAGCAGGCGTTGCCACCGCCTGAGCTCACGCGCAAGCGCCTCCGTCGCCCGCCGTAATCTGTCGTCTAGCTGCTCGCTCTGCAGTTGGAGCACCTCCACCGCGCTTCGCATCGGTGCAAGCCGATTCCTCACATCGTGGGAAAGCAGCGCTAAGAATCCGTACTGGCACCGCTCCTGCTCAGTAGGTCTTTCCCGCTGAGTTGCCAGCACGGGCTCGTCACGGCGCAGTGTCTCCCTGGGTACGTCTCTGTTCATCCTTGGCATTCTCGAGCTCCTGAGTACAGGCTTGCAGCTCAATCTTGACAGCTGACAATCTCTCATTGAGCCGCCGAAATTCATCTCGAGCAGCATCTAATGTTTTGTCCCCGGACTGCTGAGATTCCTTCATCACACAACCAGTCTGAAGTAAACGCTATGGGCGTATTTACGCGCGAAAGAGCGCGCTCAAAACCGAGCTGCTATTAAGAAAGGCGAACAACCTTATGCTCCCTTCAGGCGAGCCTCCTGTCAATCAAACTGCATATAGGGAATACCCTTAGAAGCGTTTTAACAAAGGTCGCGAGCGCGGAAGTAGCAAGCTGTGCGCCGTAGCGAGCGACCCTAGTGTACACACGCGTACATGGCAAGTGCGCGCCGCCGCGCAACGCCGCTACGAGACGCGCAGTAGTCTTTTGAACCGCGTCTTTAAGCCTCTGCGCAACGTTCGGTTAGGACAAACCCTGCATTGACCGAACAAAGGCTAGCAGGCTAGTGTCCCAGTCACTGAGAGAACGTCAAGAAAGGAGGTCGAGGGCATGGCGTCAAGGAAACCTTACAGAAGCCCTGGAGCAACGACAGAGCTCCTGCAAAACGCTGGACTGGCAGCCGCCTTCAACCGCTCACGGCTGCGCAGTGAAAACCAGGCATTTCAGCGTACGGGAGGTATCAGCTCAGAAAACCGGGACAGTGGCTTTAAGCCGGCCTTTCTGGATACCGCAACGGGCCGCACCTATCGGTCTTGTTTTGCCAATGGGCGTGAAGCCCCTGTGCATGTGCTTGATGGCCTACCGGACGACATCGTCATGGCGCGGACTTCCTCCGGCCGAGTCTTTTGTGCAAAACCCTCTCTCAGAGCGGGTTTTCTGAGCAACGGCCGCTTCTACAGCCGAGAGGAGGTTGCGAGAAGGCTTACCGGCTTTCGCGAGGCTCGGTGATCTGCGCGAGGACCCGCCGCTGGCGATCTTTCAGTCGGGCAGGAGCACCGCACCGGCAGCCTGGAGGTGCTCAAGCCGTCGATGACAGCGAACGATAGCCGGATCCGTGGCTGATGCCGGCCCTGGTGATCACCATCAGGCACGCGCTGATTGCGGAGCCGTCTCGGCTAATCGGCTTGTTTGGCTGGCCATCGAGCCTATTTCTCCCGTTTCCTGCGCCTGATCGCCGTGCGATGGGCGGAGGGCGGAAAAAGTGCTTTCGTGGCGATTCAGAACCGGCGAGTAAGACGGCGGAGGTGCTTACCCGCATGCAGTTCAGGAAAATGAATTGCAGTTCAGGAAAATGAGTTGCCTGAAACAGACTCTGCGGCACGCCAACCGCGCGCCAGAACGGCAAAACCGCTGGGCATCAACGACGGCAGGCAGACTGCTTGCTCATACCAGGCACGCCGGAAGGTTTACTCAAGAGCCTCGTCGTCGTCATCTTCGCTAGCACCATTGGCCTCCCATATGCAGTCCTCGCACGCTCCTGACGTTCTAAAGAAACTGTAGGACTCCGCGTCAACCAGCTTTTTAGCGCCACACCGAGGGCATCGGTAGACATGGGCGTTTTGTTCTTCCCAATCCTCCGCAACTTCCTCTTCGAATTCCTGTTGCGCCGACAGACTGTCTTCCCAATCTTCCATTGGTTGCTCGTCCCAAAATTGCTCCCAATCGCCTTCAGCAAGTCTGTGGTTGCGAGACATGTTCGTTCCTCCGGTAAACACGATGCCTCTATAGCGGCATGAGCGGGCGACTTGACAAGCCCCTTATCCAACTTGAGACATCAGGAGCATTCGTTTTTCGCCGCAGCTGCGCTTGTCACGCGGGAACGTCCTGCTCAGGAGATGTCGCTGCTCAAATCGCTTGGTGCTCTTGGCTTGGGCTGCGTCTCGCCGGAGCTGCCGGAGCATTACCCCTTGGCCGGTCGAACCCAAAACGGTCGAAGATATCCTCAAGCTCGGCGACGATCGGTTCGCGGATAAGATCACGCTTTCCCAGGAAATACCCATGCCGGCTGCGTAAACGGCGCGCACCGGCGGCCTCTTCGGCCGGTAGACGGGATTCGGAAATGGGTATGCGGCGCAGAAGCGCAACCGGCTGGTCCAGCTCATTGAGTCCCCCGTAACACCCTTCGACGGTGTGAACGCCGGCTTTTTGAAGCTGTATCAACTGCGCCGCACTGTAGGTTGTTCCAAGCCCGCCATAAGGAGGAGCCACCGCATTGACCTGCGGCAGGCCTAGATTCGAAACAACGCGACGCGAGAGGGCCACGGCCTGGTCTTGCGTAGGATGTCGTTCCAGCTAATCAACTGATCCTGAGCCCGTCGATACAGCTCCAGAATCTGGGTTCGGGACGCACTTCCCATTGAGGTATCGAGGCACATCCTTGAGTGCCAGTGTCGGCAGATCAAGCACGGATCGTGCAATAGTAAGGAAACGATCCCGTTGCGAACCCTTGATGTAGTGCAACAGCAAGTAGGGAAAGAAGGGCGCGGCATTGTCGACCGCCGAAGTGGTCAGGAACAGCGTCCCTCGTAAGCTCAAGCTTTGAAGTACAGGCGCGGCATGCTGGGTAATCGAACGATGGCCGTCATCGAAGGTGAGCACTGCGGTTCTTCGGCGCAGGCTTCCCGAGCACAGCTTCACCAATGCTTCGAATAGAGACACCACTTCGTGACTCTCTACGAGAGCGCCAACAACCCGCTCGAATGCTTTGACGCCAATCGCTGTATTGGGACTAATAATAAGTAGGCTGCATTGGTCACTGACTTCGTGGAACGCGAACACCACCAGGTAAGGATCGGTTGCACGAATTGCCAGGCGACCTAATGGCGCCAAGTAGTGATTGAGCTTCCCACGAAGCCAACTCGAACCCATCGTAAGTGTTAATCTCATTCAAGCCAGTGACAGTCCATTTGCAGCCGCCCAACCTGCTCATACAATGCTTGTATCTCGGCACCGTACTCTCGATCCTCCCGGCGGCGCTATTTCGAAAATGTATTAACCAACACCTTCGCTCAACATTCCGTGGCTTCCGACAATCCTCATGCTTGCAATCTGTGCGCACCTCTTCGTCCCATAGGCGCCAAATTAAGAGTCATTGGGGGTTCAATACGATGTGAAGAGATGACAGGTTCAAGGTTTGCACAACCTTGCAATCGGAGACCGATCACAATGAACCTGCCATCGACGAACACGGATGACGCATTTGAACGCTTCTTACAAGAGCGGCCGGATTATCCGGGACCACCACCTCGGCACGGCCACTGAGCATCAGAATTGGGACCCCGGAGTGTGTGCGCAGTTGTTGCGTCACCCCAAAGCCGTCCTGATCGGGCAGCATGAGATCAAGGATAATGAGATCAGCAGGGGCGTCGTTGACACGTTCCAAGAAACTTGCCGCGCACATGGCCGTGTAAACCTGATACCCCTCACCGGAAAGGTAATGGCCCAGCAGCTGGCACAGCCGTGGGTCGTCGTCTACCACCCAGACGGTGCGTCTCGTCATGTGCTGCGGGAACGCTGGCGCGTTGGGAAGCGTGTTAGCCGTCGCGACATTGTCGTACCCCATGGTTGCCGAGCCCTCACCTGACCCCGAGGCAGGATCCCAACGAGTGGAGACCGTGCAAAGCGACTTCATAAAGATGACGTTAAGTCATCGTGTCGGTTACATGATCAGTTTCTCATTCCCATAGGCGAGCAACCATGACACAGGTCAATGGCACTGGGTGAAGCGCAGTCGGCTCAAGGCACGAGCCGGTCGTGCACCGCGGCGGTGAGCGCCACGGCGCCGCCATAGGGCTTTCGCAGCAGCGGGAAGTGCCCGATGTCGATGCCCGAGCCAGCGAGTTTCTCGGTGTCGGCACCGGTCGTGAGCAGCACCTTGATGTCGGGATAGTCTCGCTCGATGCGGGCCGCGAGATGATAGCCATCCAGCGTGCCCGGCAGCGCAATGTCGCTAAAGAGCAGGTCAGGCAGCGTTCCGGATTGGATCATTGCCAGCGCGGCGTCGCCGCTCTCGGCTTCCAGCACGGTGTAACCGGCGGCGGTCAAGTACTGCTTGGCGAGCTTACGCACGCGGGCCTCGTCCTCCACCACCAAGATGGTGCCTTGGCCAGACACAAGGTCAGATGGCGCCATCGGCTGCGGTTCGCCCTCCCATTGGCTCGACGCGACCGGCAGGGCGACGCTCACCTCGGTGCCTTCGCCCGGTTGACTTTTTGACCGTAGCGCACCGCCCGAGTCCCGCGCAAAGCTGTACACCATGCTTAAGCCGAGCCCGCTGCCCTTGCCGTGCGCTTTGGTGGTGTAAAAGGGCTCGGTGGCGCGGGCGAGTTGTGCCGCGCTCATGCCCGTGCCGGTATCGCGGACCGTGGCCAGGCCGTAGTCGCCGGCGCGAAGGGTGGGGAAGTCGGGATGGCCCTCGGCGCCGACCGAAAGTGCGTTGGCGCTGATGCGAACCTGGCCGCCGTTAGGCATGGCGTCCTGCGCATTGATGACGAGGTTCAGGAGCGCGCTTTCCAGTTGTGCGCGGTCGATGTAAAGGGGCGCAAGCGCGGCCTCGCAGTGCACCTCGAGCCGGATCGCCTCGTTGAGCGCGCGGCGCAACAGGCGCTCGCACTGGGGTAAAAAGTCCTGAAGCCGCAGCCACACCGGTTGCAGCGGCGTTTTGCGGGCAAATCCCAGCAGACGCTGAGTGAGCGCCGCCCCGTCTTGGGCCGCGGAGCGGGCATCGCGGGCGAAACTGCGAAGCAAGGAGTCCGTCGGAAGCTGCTCTTCAATGAGCTCGAGGTTCCCGAGGATCACGGTCAAGAGGTTGTTGAAATCGTGGGCGATACCGCCGGTGAGTCGTCCGATGACCTCCATCTTTTGGGCTTGGAAAAGCTGCACCTCGCGCGCCTTTTCGGCGGTGATATCGTGGCCGATAGATAGACAGCCGAAGACCTGACCTTGAGCATCCTTGAGCGTTTTGTTGTGCCATTCAATGAGTCGCTCTTGACCCGTGCGAGTGAGAATGGGATTCACATAGCGTGGGGCCGGGAGGTCGCTGATAGCCTCTCGAAAGACCGCCTGAATTCGCGGG
>JAGTVB010000089.1 GCA_018224385.1 Gammaproteobacteria bacterium | reverse complement strand
CTCCAGCAATAGGGCGTGTAATCGGCCGCGGTCGGTGTCGAGCGAAACAGCGCTATTTGCCTGCGGGAAGCGATCGGCCCGATAGGCCGTCCAATTTCGGGAGGCCATCATGACGGGCGGTAGTTCGCCTCTGTTTACCCAGAGATGCAAATTTGCATGTCTGGGATGGTCGCGCGTTTGCTATGCCGAGCATCTCGAGGCGCGCCTTCGATTTATCCCCCGACCGCATGACCCCCGCACAACGCCGGCGCGAGATCGCCAAGCTCCTAGCCTTGGGGCTCGTGCGACTGCGCGAGCGTAACGCGAAGCTGTGCGCTGTTGCGGACCCGGAGAACGCGTTCGAGCTTGGCTTTTCCGGCCACCCGAGCGTTGATGGCGACCCTGTCAACGAAAGCACGAGGACGTCGCGATGAACATGAATGGCTCCATCTCACCGACGCCGCCGAGCGTTGCGGCCCAGATCGCCCGGTTGCCCGAGCTCCCCATGGTCGAGATCAAGGCGCTGTGGCAGCGCCTCTACGACCGCGAGGCACCGACGTACGGGCGCAAGTTCCTGGAGAAGCGGATCGCCTATAAGCTCCAGGAGATTGAGTTTCGCAAGGTGAACCCGGAACTCTTGGCGCGTAACCGCGAGCGCATCGAGGCGCTGAGCGCGGCCGCAGAGATCAAGAAGCCCGAGCGCGGGGTGCGGCTGCTGCCTGGCGCCGTGCTCACCCGCGAGTACCAGGGGGTCGAGCAGCGGGTGACGGTGACCCTGGACGGCCGGTACGAGTTCGAGGGGCGGCTTTACCCCAGCCTCTCGATGATCGCCCGTGAGATCACCGGCACCCGCTGGTCGGGGCCGCTCTTTTTCGGGGTCAAGGCGCCCTCCAAGCCGAAGGCGTCGGGTAAGCGGGGTGGGGGCCGATGAGCGGAGATCTGCCACGACGCCGGCGCTGTGCCGTCTATACCCGCAAATCCACCGGGGAAGGGTTGGACCAAGAGTACAACTCGATCGATGCGCAGCGCGACGCGGCACAGGCCTACATCGTGAGCCAGCGGGCCGAGGGCTGGATCCCCGTCGCCGACGACTACGACGACCCCGCGTTCTCGGGCGGTCACATGGACCGCCCGGCGTTGCAACGCTTGATCGCCGACATCGAGGCGGGGCGCATCGACATTGTGGTGGTCTACAAGATCGACCGACTGACGCGAAGTCTCACTGACTTCGTGAAGATGGTCGAGGTGTTCGAGCGCCAGGGGGTGTCGTTCGTCTCGGTGACCCAGCAGTTCAACACCACGACCTCCATGGGGCGGTTGATGCTGAACATCCTGCTCTCTTTCGCCCAGTTCGAGCGGGAAGTCACCGGGGAACGCATCCGCGACAAAATCGCCGCCTCCAAACGCAAGGGGATGTGGATGGGCGGTGTGCCACCGCTCGGGTACGACGTCCAGAACCGGCGACTGGTGCCCAATGAACGGGAAGCCAAGACGGTCCGACACATCTTCCAGCGCTTCGTCGAGCTCGGCTCCTCGACGCTGCTGGTGAAGGAGCTCAAGCTCGACGGTGTGACCTCCAAGTCCTGGACCACGCAGGATGGCAAGGTCCGCCAAGGCAAGCTCATCGACAAGAGCCTCATCTACAAGTTGCTCGGGAACCGGACTTATCTCGGCGAGTTGCGCCACCGGGAAAAGTGGTATCCGGGGGAGCACGGGCCCATCGTCAGTCGCGAGCTTTGGGACGATGTTCAAGCCATCCTCGCCACCCATGGCCGTGAGCGGGGCAATGCCATCCGGGCCCAGGTGCCGTTCCTGCTCAGGGGCATCGTCTTCGGCACCGATGGGCGGGCACTGACGCCCTGGTTTACGCGTAAGCCAAGCGGGCGGCTCTATCGCTATTACCTGCCGACTCGCGAGAACAAGGAGCATGCCGGTGCGTCCGGGCTGCCGCGCCTGCCGGCGGCGGAACTCGAGTCGGCAGTGCTGGAACAACTGCAGGGCCTCCTGCGGGCACCGGGGATGGTGGCCGAGGTGTTGCCGCACGCCATCGAGCTCGACCCGGCATTGGATGAGGCGCAGGTCATGGTCGCCATGAGCCGGCTGGACCAGATTTGGGACCAACTCTTCCCAGCCGAGCAGCAGCGCCTCGTGCGGCTCCTGATCGAGAAAGTGATCGTGTCGCCGAACGACCTCGAAGTGCGCCTACGAGCCAACGGCATCGAACGACTGGCGCTGGAAATGCGCCCAGAGTCGATCGAGCAGCCGGAGGAAGCGGTGGCATGAGCGAGACGCGTATCCAACCGATGGGTGCACCGGAGGTCATTTCCTCCAGCGACGGACAGCTGACCCTCTCGGTACCGATTCAGATCAAGCGGCGCAGCGGGCGGGAGGTCGTGATGCTGCCCAAGGGAGGGTTTTTTCAGCAATGGCCTTCGGAGGCGGCGCCGAACTCGCTGCAGCGTGCACTGGCCCGAGGCCATCGATGGCTTGCCCTGTTGGAGTCGGGTGAGGTGAAGTCGCTGCGGGACATTGCCAGGAGGGAGGGAGTGAACAGCAGCTACGTGAGCCGGATGGTGAACCTCACCACCCTCGCACCCGACATCGTCGCTGCTATCCTCGACGAGGCGTTGCCGCCGGAGGTGACGCTGTTCGACCTGGCGGTCGACCCGCCGGCGTTGTGGGAGAACCAGAGGCGGCGGCTTAGCGGGGGCGTTGCCCACGAACAGCGCACAGTGACATGCTTTCTTCGACCGAAGCAGGGGCCTCTGTCAAGAGCGACTAGCGAATGAGATTGGGCGTAGCCGAAGGAGTGGGCGGTGGCTATTTCCGGTGAGCTGCTTTGCCACATCGCGTTGTTGTTCAGTGCAGTCTCTGGCCCGTCCACCAATCCCGCCCTTGCCAGAATGCGCATTACGGGCATTGTTCACCCGCTGGGTAATCAACGACCTCCTCGTGTGGACAACCAATGATTCTGTCGAGCATCGCTACCGAAACGGCGCCATTGAACGCTAGCAAACCCCGATGGACTCACCTCGTCAAGGTGGCAACGAGGTAGGCGGCATGAAACCAGAGCGGGAGCTTGCTTCGATGCATGCCCGTGCCGGACGTCAAACTGACCTGATGCCCGTTCCGGCACTCAGTTACACCCCGAGTGGCAAGTGTGTAACCGGTAGGGGACCCACACCTCGGACAGATGAAACCCGCCGGTCAACGCAGGTTGTGAAGATAGGCCGCGCACTGCTCTTCCGTGGCGAAGAGTCGCTGAAATTCCAAGAGCGACCGCGGCCCCTGCTGTTCGACGAGTGGGTATAGTGCCTCCATGTCACCGGGCAGCGCTGTCGGATCGTGGTGCGGGACTTTATCGTGAGCCATTACCACCTCCGCAACCGGGAACATACCGGACACTGCTCCACACTATATGTGGTGTATTCCTGAGGCAACCGGATAGGCATGTAGTGCAAATTGGTACGAAAGCCGTTGCAGTTCACAAAACCACCTTGGCTCCCGCCGAATCAGGCGATAGCTTCAACCTTCCCCGCAGGCTCGTCAGCGGAATGCTGAAGCAGATACTCGCGAAAGGCTTGCGCCACCACCGATAGCCGCTTGCCCTCGGGATACACCACGTACCAATGCCGTTTGATTGGGAAACCCTGCACGTCAAGCCAGGTAAGCCTCCCGCCGGGGAATTCAAGCGGCAGCGTATGTCGCGAAAGCACCGCGATACCTAAGCCCCCAATGACCGCCTGTTTGAGCGCTTCATTACTACCGAGCTCCATGCGCACTTTCATTTTCAGGCCATGCTCAGCAAGCAGACGCTCCGCTGCCATGCGTGTACCCGAGCCGGCTTCGCGTGCAAGCACCGGCTGTTCCACGAGCCGTTCAAGAGGAATTACTTTCAGCCCTGCGAGGGGATGGTCAATCGGCGCAATTACCACCAGCGGATTTTCCAAAAACGGCTCGGCAATGGTGGGAACGCCGTCTGGGGGTTGGCCAAAGATGTAAAGGTCGTCCTCGTTTTCCAACATGCGCTGCAGAACACGCTCACGGTTTGACACCTTTAGCGAAACATCCACCCCAGGATACCGCTGACAGAATCTTCCGAGCATCAGGGGAATAAAATACTTCGCCGTGGTAACCACAGCCAATCGCAGCTTACCCTGCTTTAAGCCCTTCATATCGGCGATAGTCATCTCGAAACGAGCGAAGTGGTCAAAGATCTCGCAGGAGAACTTGTACAGGGAGCGCCCGGCGTCAGTGAGATAGGGTTTCTTGCCGATCTGTTCGAACAGCGGTAGGCCCACCGCGTCGGTCAGCTTCTTGATCTGCATCGACACCGTAGGTTGGGTCAAGAAGAGTTCCTCGGCGGCGCGGGTGAAGCTGCCATGGCGGACAATCGCGTTAAAGACCTCAAGTTGACGCAAGGTGGTGTGGCGCATGGCAGATCCTCTCGTGGATGGTATATATATCGTATATTATCTATGCTATAGATAAATTAGATTTATTTATATAAATGTAACTCCGTAAAATGCACCTTGGGTCGTGCAAGGGCCGTGGCTCACGAGCACCTTAAAAGGTAGGTGCAGCATTGGACCAGGCGCGGTGCGCTCTTCAGTCTCGGTTCTCCCGAGCGTGCCTTGCTAGGAGGAAAGATGCCGCTGATTGATGGGCAGAACATGCCCCTTCACGCCCACCGCAAACGCTGTACGATAGAAATCTTGGATCTCATGAGCCTTGAGTTTATGGATGTAATCATGGGCGGTCGGCCCGAACTCGACTTCGATCGGCGTGCACAAAGCAACGAATCGGGGCGCGTTCCGCTTGTGATCCCTGGCGGCAGCGGTTTAGCGATGCGCAATACCACCGGCGGATCGGAGATGCTGGAACAAGGGACGATCACTGATGAGCCAAATCATCAAGACCATCATCGCGCAGCAACGGATGCTACTGCAGAGCTGGCTCGCCGGGCCGATGCAGCGGCTTACAGCCGCATGTGTGCGTTGCTGGCCTGCGCGCACGGCACTGGAGCGATGCTTGGCACAAGGGCTCGACACCTTGCCTTGGTGCAAGCATCTCTTTGTCCTCGACAATCGCGCCCACCAGCTCACGGCTAACGTAAGCCCCGGCGGACTGCTGCCAGCCTACTTTGAGCGCGACCGCAGCGGGCGGCCGGATCTGAGCCATGCTCTGGCGGGCGATGCGTTTTCGCTCTCCGACGCCTACATCAGCCGCAATGCGCGACGGCCATCGCTGACTGCCGTGCAGCGCATCGTGGACGGCAGCGGCACGTTACTCGGTTTTTCTTGGCGCCGACTTTGATCTCAGGGAGCTGCCGCTAACCCGCGAGCGCTATGCTCAGCCAGAGCAATGGCTGCAGCTCAAAGGCGACCCAGCGATTCGGGGCAGCCTGTTCTTTCAGCAGCGAGTCGAGAGCCTCTTGGACCACCACATCGACGAGGTGCTAGGTCTGCTCAC
Source organism: Gammaproteobacteria bacterium (assembly GCA_018224385.1). Taxonomy (GTDB): domain Bacteria; phylum Pseudomonadota; class Gammaproteobacteria; order HK1; family HK1; genus JAGTVB01. The sequence continues at coordinate 247 of JAGTVB010000089.1, read as the reverse complement.
CGAGCTGATTGCCGTCCATGGCGTGTTCCATAGCAAGATACATTTCTCCAGCTCTCGGGCCACGCTCTGGCTGATCGACGACCCGTCCCGCTACCGCATCCTCGACTTCGACAACCTGGTCGACCCTGGGAGCTGTCTCGCCTATCCGCGCCGCACTTATCCGCAGGACGCCGTTGTTCCGCTGGCGTGCATCCAGGAGGCGCTGCGTCGTTTCCGGGAGCTTCGTTTCATGGATGAAAACCTCTAT
>JAGTVB010000088.1 GCA_018224385.1 Gammaproteobacteria bacterium | reverse complement strand
GGGATGCGTATATATAAGCCGTCATTTCGGTCTATCTTGACTGTTACGCCGCTTACTACGTGCCTCGGAAATTTGTTACCTTAATCGCGAACAGTGGCGTCACGTAGCTCGAAAGCTCGTCCCTTTTGCGGCCTGACGCCAACCACTCAAAAAGGTCCTCAGTGTGGCCCGGTCCTGTTCAAGTAATGTCTCGATGCCCAGGATAGTTTTCTGATCGGTCGGCTGTGTTTGTGTTCCAAAATCTCTTCGGGAGCTACGGTCTTTTTCATTCAGGCTCGATTTCTCCACGTCCAAGCTCATATTGACAACGACTCCATGGGCTTACGGGTTAGTGGCGCTCAAGGAACAAAACGGTAAAGGCTCCGTTAGCGATAAAAATGCAGTTCACTGAACGACGGCATGCGATATACCGGAGTATCCTTCTGACAGGGTCGTTTCATGCGGCGCTCGCATCGCACTCCGGGTGAAATCTGACGGCCCATCTCGCATCGTTACCTTCATCGGCTCGCAGATAACCAACTGACTACTGTCCCGTAGAGGGCCCCCAAGCTCTCAGGAAAAGTTTCATTGGGGATTGATATCTTATAATAACATAGTATTTTGGTCAACTAATGCGTTTGAGATAGGTGTAAGGGATCGCGCCCGGTCGGTTACTCGCGTGCCAGCTTAGGGGGAAATGACTCGGACAAATCCTGCTCCCGTGCAGCGATCTTTTTGTCCTATCCTTTTCATGGTTCGTTTGCCACTTTCCATCCGCTTATTCACGTGGTCGTGAGGACGCGCGGCTGGCTGACGGCGGACGGATCTCGATCAAGCCCCCGAGAATTCCTTGGAAAAGCTGGCATGGTCATCGTTTCGTCAGCGTCACTATTTCAGAGGTCAAAGCCGCACCCAGGGCAGGCAAACGCTAGATTGTAGACTGTCCTCTGGACTTAAATGGAGAGGGTCTGCATTGAGGCATTGAGACGCGCCGCTCACTGTGCTCGACGCGGCCTGCACTTTGCTTAAGTAGGGTGGCGAGGGGGGATCCCATGAATCCGGGGTGCCTAATGCCGATCACTACGGCATAATATATTTTTTGCTTTTTGTAACATCAACGCCTTAACCATCGGGGGGAACATGCTTTACGGTTTGTTGGACCTATCTTTCTGGCAATATATTGTAGTGACGTTGGTCCTGACGCATGTAACGATTGCGAGCGTCACGATTTACCTTCATCGTCACCAGGCTCATCGCGCGCTCGATCTACATCCCATACTCAGCCATTTTTTTCGCTTCTGGCTGTGGCTCACAACGGGCATGGTGACGCGGCAATGGAGTGCGATACACCGCAAGCATCATGCTCGAGTAGAGACCCCCGAGGACCCTCATAGCCCCCAGATTTTTGGCATCCGCAAAGTGCTCTTTCAGGGGGCCGAACTCTACCGGGAAGAAGCCAGGAACGAAGAAACGATTAAGCGATATGGTCACGGCGCACCCGATGACTGGCTAGAGCGGCACCTCTATACCCCTCACGCCAGTCACGGCGTATTGCTGATGCTGGCTCTGGATCTAGTCCTCTTTGGTATCCCGGGAATCACCATTTGGGCGGTCCAAATGATGTGGATTCCATTCTTTGCCGCCGGTGTCATCAATGGCGTAGGCCACTGGGGGGGGTATCGAAATTATGAAACGCGCGATAGCTCCACCAACATCGTGCCTTGGGGAATCCTAATCGGAGGCGAAGAGCTGCATAACAATCATCATGCCTTCGCAAGCTCCGCGAAATTCTCCAACAAGTGGTGGGAGTTCGATATTGGGTGGCTGTATATTCAGATGTTTCAGTTATTCGGGCTAGCGCATGTCAAGAAGACAATTCCGAAACCTGTCCTTGTGCAGGATAAGGGAAGCTTGGACGTAGAGGCCCTTTCCGTCATATTGAGTAGCCGGCTGCAGGTCATGGCGCAATACGCTCGAAACGTCGTGTCTCGCGTACATAAAGAGGAGCTAAAGAAGGCAGACGCGTCTTACAGGCAGATGCTAAGGCGTGCGAAGTCGCTGTTAGTGCGCGAGGAGTCGCTCTTGACTCCTGAGGCACGGGAACGACTCGAAAGTGTCCTGTCGAGAAACAACAGCCTTAGAACCGTGTACCAGTACAAGCGTCAACTTCAGGCTATCTGGCAGGAGCGCACTGCTAGCCACGAACGCCTGCTACAATCTCTGCAAGAATGGTGCAAAGAGGCAGAGGCTACCGGCATCCGTGCACTCCAAGATTTTGCGCGCTCCCTGCCGCGCTATTCCTTGCGCTCTACATAACCGCTTGTTTAACAAAAGGTTAAAGTTTGCGCGTTGGCGATAGACATGAGCAGACACCCGCCTCAGAGCGGTTGTCTGCCTGTTGGGGCTAAACGGTTACTTGATCTTGGCTTCGCGATACAGCACGTGCTTGCGCACCACCGGATCAAATTTTTTCATTTCCAGCTTGTCCGGAGTCGTCCGCTTATTCTTGGTCGTCGTGTAAAAGTGGCCGGTACCCGCCGTCGAAACGAGCTTTATCTTGTCTCGCATTTTAAGGCTGCCTCCTAAACTCTGATCCCGCGGCTACGCAATTGAGCGAGCACCACATCGAGCCCTTTCTTGTCGATGAGCCGCAGCCCTTTAGAGGAGATTCGCAACTTGACCCAGCGCTTCTCGCTCTCCACCCATAGGCGGTGAGTATGCAGGTTCGGCAAGAACCGTCGCCGCGTCTTGTTATGGGCGTGCGATACGTTATTGCCGGTGGCGGGACGTTTTCCGGTAATCTGACAGACTCTGGCCATGTTGAGCAGCATCCCTAAGTGCAGTAGTTCAAATACGGTAAATCATACCAACTGTTGTAGGTCCTGCACCAGCCCAGAGTGCAGCTGGAGCCGGTCACGCGACTCCAATTGTTGAGCGCGCCGGTCCTAGAGCAGGCCGTGCTCGGCAAAAGAGAGTACTTCTCCGTCACCGATGATGAAATGATCCAGAACGCGCACATCAATCAACGCGAGGGCATCCTTTAAACGTTGGGTAAGCGCTTTGTCGGCAGCACTCGCTTCGGCGATACCGGATGGATGATTATGGGCAAGGATCACAGCGGCGGCGCAACGATCCAGGGCAAGTTTGACTACTTCCCGCGGGTGAACTGTGGCACCGTCAATGGTCCCCCTGAATAACTCATCAAAGCTGATTACCCGGTGACGATTATCCAGGAATAGACAGGCAAATACTTCGAAGCGGTAGCCACGCAACTGTGCGGACAAATAGGCGCGCGTGTCGCTTGGGCAGCGAAGCGCATCACCGCGAAGCGGCTTGTTCTCATGGTGACGCCGACCGAGTTCAAGAGCCGCCTGAAGCTGCACGTACTTAGCTTCTCCTAAGCCCTTAGCGCGGCAGAATTCGTGTATGCTTGCCTCCAACAGAGGTCTCAGGCCACCGAACGTGTTGATGAGATCACGCGCCAGATCCAGCGCCGTTTGTCCCCGCACCCCGGTGCGCAGAAAGATTGCCACCAATTCAGCGTCCGAGAGCGCTTTTGCCCCTCGCGCGAGTAATTTCTCTCGAGGTCGATCGTCAATCGGCCAGTCCGTAATCCGCATAGCACAGGCTTCGTTGAAGTGATGATCAGGCGGCCTCTGAGCCCGCCAGCAAGGGCCAGTCGCGTGCTGGAGCAGCCTATTTCTGCCTCTAGCGCGTGCAAGTTGGAGCCGCTGAGATAGAAACTCGAGGGACGCTTTGTTAGATTGCGGCGTTCCTAGAGGGTCTTCTAAACTTTAGCTCACATGAATGAAGTAGCGAAAAATCGAGTTTTATTGGGTGTTTGCGGTGGCATCGCTGCCTATAAAAGTGCAGACCTTGTTCGGCGCCTACGCGACCATGGCCTACAGATCCGCGTTGTCATGACGCCCTCCGCCTGCGAGTTTATAACCCCCTTGACCTTGCAGGCGCTCTCTGGCCATCCTGTGCACCGCAGCTTGCTGGATGAGACCGCTGAGGCCGCCATGGGTCATATCCAGCTAGCGCGCTGGGCAGATATCGTGCTGATTGCCCCCCTGACCGCCAACACCCTGGCAAAGCTGGCGCATGGGCTTGCCGACGAGCTGCTTTGCGCCATTTGTCTCGCAACCACGGCACCGCTCGTTTTGGTGCCGGCAATGAATCGAGAGATGTGGCTTACGCCCGCCACTCAGGCGAACAGGCACATCCTGCAACAGCGCGGCGCGCGGTTGCTCGGTCCTGGTGAGGGTCAGCAAGCTTGCGGCGAGATAGGACCAGGTCGAATGCTGGAACCGATTCAGATCGTGGAGCACGTGCTACCGCTCCTCAGGGGCGGAGCGTTGCAGGGACTTTCGGTTTTAGTGACAGCAGGACCGACCTATGAGGCAGTGGACCCGGTACGCTTCATTGGAAATCGCAGCTCCGGAAAGATGGGCTACGCTATCGCCGCAGCGGCCCGTGAAGCAGGTGCTCAGACAACCCTGATCAGTGGCCCAACGGCACTCAAGGTACCGTGGAGCATCGAATGCATCCACGTAACCAGTGCCGACGAGATGCATAGAGAAGTCATGGCGCGCGTACGCAATCATGACATCTTTATTTCGGCTGCCGCAGTTGCAGATTATCGACCCGCGGAATGCCTCGGACATAAGGTCAAAAAGCGCGACGCTCAGTGGACTCTTGAGCTTGTGCGCACAGCGGATATCCTGAGCGCGGTCGCCGCCTTGCCCAATGGTCCGTTTACCGTTGGATTCGCCGCCGAGACTGACGACTTAGCGCAAAACGCGCTTAACAAACTTACGAAAAAATCTTTGGACCTCATCGCTGCCAACTGGGTCGGTGTGGAGAAAGGTATGGGCACCGACGATAACGCTCTAACGGTGTTCTGGGACGGTGGACACGCCAAACTGCCATTGGCCCCAAAGCCCATACTTGCGCGCCAATTACTTAAGGTTGTGGCTGACCGCTACCGTGCGAAAAATCCAACTTAAAATACTTGATCCTCGGCTTGGATCAGATGTTCCACTGCCCACTTACGCCACGCCGGGGTCGGCCGGTTTAGATCTGCGTGCTTGCTTAGATGAGCCGTTACAGTTAGCCCCGGGCAAGACCCATCTTATTTCTTCAGGACTCGCGATTCATATCGATGACCCAGGTCTTGCAGCCGTCATCTTGCCTCGCTCTGGCCTCGGGCATAAGCATGGCATTGTACTCGGTAATCTGATTGGGCTCATTGACTCGGATTACCAGGGTGAGGTGCTGATTTCCTGCTGGAATCGTGGGCCAAGTACCTTCACCATTCACCCCGGTGAACGAATTGCGCAAATGATCTTTGTGCCAGTCGTTCAAGCCGAGTTCGAACTTGTGGATTTGTTTCGGAAAAGTAACCGAGGCAAAGGCGGTTTCGGCCACTCTGGGCGCAATTAGTCCAGGGTAAGGGGAAATATCCCATTATCGCTTCGATGCGGGCTTATTATGGATGCAGCAGATCTCCTAGGCAGTCGATGGCGCACCGTAAGTCAAATTTTGGCGCAATGGCGAGCCTTGGTTTTGTCCCTTACTGTTTTGCTTCTTTTGACCGCCGCCGTAAGCAGTGCCTATCAACGCTATCTAGGCTGGAGTCAGTACCGACGTCTCGAATCCGCACAGGCGATGGTGCAGAATGTGGCCACAAAGCTCGGCGGCCATCTACAGGAAGTATGGTCTTTTACGCCAGGGCTAAGCGAGTCAACGCAGGTCGTCAATCTGCTAATAACAGGTAACCCTGAGGCCATGGCCACTTGGGAAGCCTTGATCAGCGAGCAATACCCACAAGTGCGCCTCGCGCGCTTACTTCCTCTGGGCACCCGCCGGGTGGACTACAGCTCCAACCCCCCACTGAGCTATGCCGCCCTTGATATGGTGCCTCAGGCCGACGTGGGCGACCCGGCCCCAACTCCAACCCTTCTCCTCGGCGGTGCCGATCAGCACATAGCCATCGTGCGTCCAATCGCCGACCAGAACGGGAAACGGCTTGGCCACCTGTTCCTAGGCCTTGACGTGTCGTTGCTGCACAACACCCTAGCAGACTTTGCCTTTCCAGACGGCTATTGGGAAGTAAGGCAACCGGTCGGAGCGGGCGGACTTCGAATACTGCATACCGTTGGAACCCAAGCATCCCGTGGTGCTGAACCACTAATCCAGGCAAACATCCCGGCCACCGGATGGCTGATCGCTTTTTGGGACCCATCCTCAGCCGCGCAGGGAACAGCACTTACCCCAACAGCCTACATCTGGGCAACTGCGGGAAGCATCGCCTTGTTACTTGTATGGTTCTTTGTGGCGCGCGAGCGATGGAAAGCGGGCGCTGTGCGAAGCGAAAAGGAGGAAAACCAATACCTTGCCCAGCCCGAGGACGGACAGGAGGATGAGCTAGCAACTCTGCTCGACCGGCCCTCTCTTGCCCGTGCTGTCGGCGCTGTCGGACCGTCCGGGCTGGAGCCGCTTGAGTCCGGTACCGCAAACGGCACCCTTGCACCAGAGATAGAGGTAAGAGAAGCGGAGCCTGGAACCACCAGCGGCGCGGTAAAATTACCATCTACCATTTTTCGTGCCTACGATGTACGCGGAATCGTGGGTGAAACACTTACGCCAGATATCGTTACGGCGCTCGGCCGTGCCATCGGCAGTGCGGCAAGGGGTCAGGAACAGGCACCACAAACGGTGGTGGTCGGCCATGATGCCAGGCTGTCAAGTGCCTCCTTGAGCGAAGCGCTGATAGTCGGCCTTCTCGCTACGGGTTGTGATGTAGTCGATATAGGGCGGGTGCCAACACCTATCGTTTATTTCGCCACCTATTATCTACAGACCGGCAACGGGGTCGTTATCACCGGGAGTCACAATCCGCCCGAGTACAACGGCCTCAAGATCATGCTGGGAGGTCAAGTTCTAGGGGGTGACGAAATCATTCGCCTGCGCGATCGCGTGGAAGCGGGCAAGCTCAGCGAAGGAGCGGGCAACCTGCAGGTCATGGAAGTGGTAGACGAGTATGTTCGGGCGATCGCGGACGACGTACCGGTGGCCTTGGGAAACGCCTTCCAAATCGTTTTGGATTGCGGCAACGGGGTAGCCGGAGACATAGCCCCCAAGCTCTACCGTGCCCTCGGCCACGACGTCATCGAGCTGCACTGTGAGGTTGACGGTCGTTTCCCTCATCACCATCCCGACCCGAGTCAGCCAAAGAATCTCAAAGAGCTCATCGAAACAGTGATGGATACTGGTGCAGACCTTGGTTTGGCGTTCGATGGCGATGGCGATCGCCTCGGTGTGGTCGACAGCAAGGGAACGATCATTTGGCCCGACCGGCAAATGATGCTGTTCGCCAGGGATATCCTCTCCCACAATCCCGGTGCCGCTGTCGTCTATGATGTAAAATGCAGCAATCACCTCAAGCAGGTGATAGAACAGTTCGGTGGCCAGCCAATTATGTGGAAGTCGGGCCATTCATTCATTCGCAAAAAGATGAAGGCGAGCGGTGCGCCTCTTGCTGGAGAGCTGACCGGACACATTTTCTTTAGCGATCGCTGGTATGGCTTTGACGATGCATTCTATGCCGGTGCGCGCCTATTGGAACTGCTGATTGCGTCCAGCGAACCGCCGCACAAAGTTTTTTCCAAACTGCCTGGAACCTACACGACACCCGAATTGCGGATTGATTTAGCGGGGAATGAACATATAGATCTCATGACCCGACTCACCGCTGACGACGCCCTATTTTTAAATGCGCAGGTTGAAACAGTCGATGGACTGCGCGTTAACTACCCGGACGGCTGGGGTCTCGTGCGGGCATCCAACACGACACCGAGCTTGGTGCTGCGTTTCGAAGGTGATAGCAAAGACGCGCTCGAGCGCATACAAGGAACATTCAAAGAGTTATTGCTCAAGCTCGAACCTAAGCTTGCTATACCGTTTTAGACGCTTAACGAAAAAGCACGCGTTCGCATCCAGCAAGTGAGCAGGGAAATCACCTGGCACGGCGCACAATAGCTGTCGTTGGAATCCTAGAAGCATATCTTGGCCCCACGATAACGTTACATTGGTCAAGCGTGCCGGGGCCGATCCGATTGTTCCATTGCAAGGCAGTAAATCGAGAAACACGCCAAGGAATCCAATGCTATGTCCCTTAATTCGTCGGCCGCCTTACAAATAGCTCGGGTTCTTACCGATGCTCTTCCATTTATTCAACGTTTTACCGGTAAGGTGATCGTCATTAAGTACGGTGGAAATGCGATGGTAGACGACGTTCTCAAGAACGGCTTTGCCCGCGACGTCGTACTCATGAAGCTGGTGGGCATGAAGCCAGTGGTTGTCCACGGCGGGGGGCCTCAGATAGGCAAGCTGCTACAGCGTATCGGTAAGGAAACCCAATTTGTCGACGGGATGCGCGTAACGGATAGGGAAACGATGGATGTCGTCGAAATGGTTCTCGGCGGGCTGGTGAACAAAGAAATCGTAAATCTTGTTAATCGACACGGCGGCATGGCGGTAGGTCTGACAGGGAAAGATGGCGATTTGATTCGGGCCCGAAAGTATCACGTCGTTCGTAAGAGTCCGGAGCTGGCTGCGTCCGAGATCATTGATTTGGGACACGTCGGAGAGGTTGCGAGCATTGACACCGCGATCATCAACATGCTCGTCAGTGGCAATTTTATTCCCGTGATTGCGCCAATCGGTGTGGGCGAAGACGGTCGCTCCTACAACATTAATGCTGATCTTGTAGCGAGCAAGCTCGCCGAGAGCCTGAGGGCCGAGAAGCTCATACTTCTGACCAATACCGCCGGTGTGCTCGGCGCATCCGGTGAAGTGCTCACTGGTCTCGATGTGCGCCACGTGGAAGCGCTAATTGCCGATGGAACCATTCACGGCGGCATGCTTCCCAAGGTCCGAGCGGCGGTAGATGCCGTCCATGGCGGTGTCGCTTATGCCCACATCATCGACGGGCGCATCGAACATGCGGTGCTGCTGGAAGTGCTTACTTCCGAAGGTGTTGGAACGCTCATTGCCCGACAAAAAAACCTATGAGTAAAACCCAAACATACAGCGGCCAGGTGCTCTTACGAGACGAGTGGCTCACCTACAGCCTCGTCCGCTCGCCTCGGCGCAGGCGCGTCGCTATGAAGATCACCAATAATGGACAGCTTGAGGTGCAAGCCCCCCTCGACCTCTCCCCCAAGACTATTGAAGAGCTACTTTTGTCCGAGGCGAGCTGGCTCGCTCGGGCACTCACGGAGGCAAGGGGTAATCGCCAGCCGATACACCCGCCCGTAATGACGGGTCGAACGCTTCCCCTGCTCGACGAGCAGCTGTGCTTAGTAGTGGCAGTCGCCGATTCTCCGAGGATCTATCGCAGCGGCCAGGAACTGTGGCTCCATTCACCCTCGAGCGCCACGGAGGAGCTGACGTCAGTTTTGAACTCTTGGTACCAGCACCAAGCCTGGTTATATCTACCGCCGCGCCTGCGTCCATTTGCGGAAAGGCTCGAAGTACGGCCCACCAAGGTTACCGTTCGATCACAGAAAACACGTTGGGGAAGCTGCTCGATACGCGGCACCATCAGCCTTAACTGGCGATTGATGCTGCTACCATCCGTACTGGCCGACTACGTACTCGCGCATGAACTTTGTCACTTGCGGCACCTCGACCATTCACCCCGCTTTTGGGCGCTTGTGAGCACACTCATTCCCGATTATCCAAAACGCCGTTCCGCGCTGCGCCAAGCGAGCGCCTCCCTGCCCTTATGAAACCGAGGGCGATAAGAGGTAGAGGGGCTTGTTGGCAATGAAGCAGTACAGATAGCAGGTAAAGCACAACGAGAGATTAGCCCTTGCTAACGCGCTCGCTCTGGCTCCAGCTGCCCGTTTCCCTTAAGTTGTTGAAAGCGCCGCAAGTCCGCTTCGAAACTTGCGCGCACACCTTCTTGCTCCGCCCGCCAGAGCTCGATTAATCCTCGGTTGTCCGAAATCTCGCGCTCTATATCGAGTATCTCTTTTTGAAGCTCCTTGGGTGCAATACTCCCACGACGCTCAAGCAGCGCGGTCCGGGTCCGTCGGCTTTCAAGCGATTGATCGAGTTTACCGATGCGGCCTTCTACATGCCGGACTCGGGCCTCAATAGTTTGAAGCTTTCCATCGCGCGCCAGAACCATATCCTCTTCCGTCGTAAAAGTATGGAGCAAAACACGATCTCGCCTTGCTTGTTCCTGCGCGATCCGCGCTCGCTCGACGTTCTCTGCCGCGTGCTTGCGTTTCTCGTCCTGCTCTCGGTGAAGCTCCTCCTGAGTTTTTGCCCGCGCTGTCTGTTCTATGAGGATGCCCTGCTGGTTGAGTTCTCGGTGACTCTTTTGGGCGTACTCGGGAGGTACAACATTACCGCACTCGCGCAGGCCCTCACTGTTGGTCCAACACTTTATTCCGCCGGCAACCCAGGTCGGCCACCCCACAAGTAGGGCAGTTAACCCCGTCGCAACAAAGGTGCAGGTTCGAAAACTTTTCATCCGACGATCTCACTGGGCGCGAATTACCGTTTGCAGAAAGAGCACGCCAGATCGTCGTGCCCCCGCTCCTTATCGGCGATGCTACGGTGAAATAAAGCGGCAACTCCAAGGGTCGGTGAGCAGTATCCCTCTGGGCTAGTCCTGGCGGTTAATCCCGTAACGCGCTCGGTAATTACGAATGCGTGCCAGCAATTCGGATTCTGCCTGATTCTCCTTACACCTAACCGCCGTGGAGACGTAATCGATAGATAGCCAGTTCCCCCAAGAGATTGGGGAAGATGCGCATCAGCGGTATTTCTTGGTGCTCGATGTTAACCATCGCCCGCTGCAGCACCTCAATACCCCGAGCATGACAAAGTCGCTCGAAGTCGGTCAAGGTGCACAAATGGATATTTGGCGTGCTATACCATTGATGAGGCAGCGCTCGGGTGACGGGCATGACTCCGCGCAGGGCGAGATGCAAACGCGGCTTCCAATGGCCAAAATTCGGGAATGTCACAATGCCCTCGCGTCCGATACGAAGCATTTCAAGCAACAAACGGTCAGGAAAATGTACCGCTTGAAGCGTTTGGGTCATGATGACGTAATCGAATTGTCCGGATCCGAATTCATGTAAGCCAGCATCGAGATCCGTCTGTATGACATTCACCCCCGCCGCCATACACTGCACGATATAATGGGCGTCGATTTCCAGCCCATAACCGCTGACTCCGCGATTATCGCGTAAGTAGATTAAGAGCGATCCATCCCCACAGCCGAGGTCCAGCACGCGACTGCCCTGGCGTATCCATCGACTGATGAGTGCGAGATCACTGCGTAACCCCTGAAGCGCCCGTGCCATCACACATCGCCCGTATCGATGGTGTGCATATAGGCCCCGAACACATCCAAGTAATAGGGGATGGGCATTAGAAAAGCGTCGTGTCCGTGGTGCTCTTCGACTTCCGCGTAAGCGACATCGATGCCGGCACTGATCATTGCCCTGACAATCTCCCTGGAACGCGCTGGCGAGAACCGCCAATCGCTGCTGAAGGACAACACCAAACATCGGGCACGAATATTACGCACAGCCGCCGTTAGATCACCTTGGAAGTCCACGGCCGGATCGAAATAATCGAGAGCTTTGGTCATCAGTAGGTAGGTATTTGCATCGAAGCGATTCACGAAGGAAGAGCCCTGATAACGTAGGTAACTTTCGACCTGAAACTCCGTATCAAAGCCAAAATTGAGCATTCCCTCGCGCAATTCTCGGCCAAACTTAGCCCGCATTGATGCGTCTGATAGATAGGTGATGTGGCCCAGCATCCGGGCCAGCATTAGGCCACGTCGAGGTACGGTTTGGTGATCGTAATAGCGGCCCTGGTGATACTCGGGATCGGAAAAAATCGCCTGCCGCGCTACCTCGTTAAATGCGATGTTCTGAGCCGAAAGCTTGGGCGCCGCAGCGATAACGATTGCGTGACGCACCTTGTTCGGAAAATTGATGGCCCACTGCAACGCCTGCATGCCGCCGAGCCTACCGCCAGCCCCAGCCGCCCATCGTTCAATGCCGCGTAGCCGCGGAAGCTCTGCCTG
>JAGTVB010000087.1 GCA_018224385.1 Gammaproteobacteria bacterium | reverse complement strand
GTTTCGTCCGGGTGGCAGATTCTGGGTGCGGTTTTAAACTCTGAATGGTGACGCTGACGAAGCGATGACCATGGCCGCCGCTTCTAAGACTTAGCGCGGCTGGCCGTGGCGATGTCGCTGGCGTCTTCGCTCGTGGAGGCGCTGCTGCAAGGTGGACACCATTTCCGCCTCACTGACCCGCCCATCCGCGTTTTGATCGATGGTTTCGAACTCCAGCAGTGGCAACCACGATCGCGGGCCTCGCCCCCGGGCCCTTCGAGCCGCCCGAACCTGCTCGCGAAAGCGCTGGTACTCTTGCCTGTCGATGTAACCATCTTGATTGGTATCGTGTATCGAGAACGAAGCGGGCGATGCAGCGGCACCCTTCGTTGACGGATCAGCCAAACCATGAAAGCTCAATGAAAGGCCGAGCAATACGCCGGCCAATGCGATCGGAGCTGGCGTCATGAAAAGACTCGCGATGGGTCTCGAGTTCATCCGCTTCGGGCGTTAGCCTGTACCGGCGTCGCAGCGAGCATCGGTCACGGTCCCCTCTGTTCTGCCTTCAAATACTCGGCCAGCACCTCGAACTCGGACTCGGTAAATTCGAAGCGATGGGCACGGATCTCACCCGAGCGCAGCAGTTCGGGTATGTCCTCCACCGGCGTTTCGAAGGCCGGTCGGTCAGCTATATGGCAATACCGGCAGTTGTCTTCAAACAGCGCCTGGCCATCGCCCTCCTGCGCCGCTTGGCGTTCTTGTGCGACGGCAGCTGGTACCGCGACGATCGGCTGGTAAAACGGGTCGCGATCCCAAAAATCAGGCTCCGAACAGCCGATGCAGGGGCTACCCGCTTCAATCGGGAAGCTGGTCCCGTGGTTCCATTTGACCGTTGCGCAGGCATTGTGGGTGATAGGTCCCCGGCAGCCGAGCTCATAGAGGCACCAGCCCTGGCGTGCGCCCTCGTCATCGAAACTCTTGGCGAATTTTTCTGCCTTGAAAAAGTTCAGCCGCGGGCAGCGATCGTGGATAGTATGGCCATAAAAGGCGAGCGGACGGCCCAATTCATCGAGATCGGGGAGCCGAGAAAAGGTCAAGTAATGGGCGAGGGTGGCACTGATGGCCACCGGAATCGGTGGGCATCCAGCAATGTTCACCAGCGGCTTTCGTGCAATCTGGTCATCGGCCATGAGCCGGCCTACGGACACCGCCCCGGTCGGATTGGGCGCTGCCGCGGGAATGCCGCCAAATGCCGCACAGGTGCCAACCGCCAAGATCAGCTTGGCCCCGGCGGCACAGGTTCGCAGTAACTCGAGATTGCTGACGCCGGCGATAGTCGAACAAGCGCCCTCATGGCGCAACGGGATGGCGCCGTCCACCGCCAGCAGGTAGTCGCCATCGTATCGCGCCATCACCTGCCGGCGGGCGGCCTCGGCAGCCTCTCCTGAGGCCGCCTGCAGTGTGTGGTGATAATCGAGCGACAGCGACGCGAACATCAGTTCTTCCACAGTGGGCGTGTAAGAACGGGTCCAGGATTCGGTGCAGCCGGTACATTCTTGGAAGGAAAGCCAGATCAGCGGTTGCCGCCGCCTGTTGCCGAGTGCCTCGGCAATTGCCGCAGCCGCCGAGGGCGGTAACGCCAGCGCGGACGCGCACAGCGCACAGCCTTTGAGAAACGCCCGACGGCTGACGCCCTCCTGTGTCAACATTGCAGCTCGGATTGGTTTCCTCGACATGGGTGACAATACTCGATCGCCAATTGGATCATCGACGCCACCCATTGATGGGGATCAATGAAGTTAGCAGTATACCGAACCACGGATACAGCGCACCTACGTGATTTGTGGATCAAGAAGCTGGACCGACCTAAACATCTGCTCGGATCGGTTCCACGAATGTCTTGGGAGCGCTCTAGCCGCCGACCTGGGGATCTTCCCTCTTGATAACATCGGCGCGCATATCCGCAAGATGCAGCGTGCACATGGGACCCGGTAGCAGCCTGGTCAAATCCAGGACTTGTACTCCGGCAAGTGGTTTTGAACGCATGGGCCTTCCAAACAATGGTTAACTACTCGGTTGACGGCGGAGTAGGGACGCCCGTCGCACCCATCCTGCAGGCTTTAGCTTATCACGCAAGCATCTCGTGGTTGTGCGTTTTACAATACCTCTGCGATGAGGCGTTCTGCCAAGCCGCTTGACAGGCGTGACTCCAGTCAGTGGGATGTCTCGTCTCTGGCTTAACCGCATTCTTTCTCAACGACAGGCTCACGCGCCGCCCCGAGCAGTCCCACACGCAGGGGCTAATCGATATCAGCCAAGGGCTCATGGAGAAGCCCGCAGTAACGGTAGAGGTGCTTTGCCCGGTTGAGGAGCCGATCGCTTACGGTGTCCCTGGCTCTGCGAATAGGACCGAGCATGATTGGGCGTACGACCACTCTGCTCAGTCAGGGATCCACGAGCAGGTCGAGGCGGCGCTCATGCGGGTCATTACGGGCCCCGCCTATCGGGCTCGGCGAAAAGTCGCGCGTAGGGCGCGCCAGGTGACGCAGGTGATATCAGAAAGTGCGCAACGCGTCGATTACCGATAAGGTACATTCATAGGATTGTGGAGATACATCATGCTAAGGCTGACCTGCTTGGGCTTAATTGTGCTTTCCGCTGGCTGCGCCGGCCCGTCCACGACCAATTTGCCCGATGGGGGCGTAGGGTATCGGGTCACCTGTTCGGGAAGCACGTCGGACGACTGCCGCCAGAAAGCCCAGGAGCTTTGTGGCCGAGAAGGAGAAGACGTGACCTATGAGGTAGTGTTTGAAACCGAAGACTTCAGCAGGACTCCACCGCCCAGAACGATGCTGGTCAAGTGTATTCGTGTCGCCCGGTGAGGCCGGCCCTACCGTAGACCAACCTTGCCAGCACTGGAGTTTCCAATATTCTAAGAGCTTGATACCGCTTACGATTGGCCCCGCTAGCGTCCGGCAGGATGGCCCGTCGGCGGCCGCGATGCGGCGCCGTGGTGGCGATATTCTCGCTGCAGGCGCAGGATCTTTCTTCGGTTGGCATCTCCGAACCGAGTGCACTGAGATCGTCGAGAAGCGGTCGCGACCCGGTACCCTGACTTCCCCCGCGCGCCGCACGTTGGTCTCCCGAAGTCGAAAGACGGTTGCGATGTTCGGCCCTGGTCATCGTTTCGCCCGGGTAGCAGCCAGTCGCCTTGCCTCAAGGGACGTCGCGAATACATCCTTGTAGCCTTGAGTCCGGCATCCATGCCGGACGCACCCTTGTGACAAGACGACTGGCTGCCTACAGATTCTGGGTGAGATGGTACCCTCTGAATGCTGACGCTGACGAAACGATGACCAGGGTCCGATTGCCCGCCCAATGTCGATCGGCCTCGCATCTATGCCGAGGCTCTTTCCAGTACCTCGTTCACGTCATTTCGCGTCACGCCGCTGGACGAAAACCCCACCGGTCTGGACCTAAACATGAGGCGCGACTGGGTGCACGAACGACCACCAGAGCACATGCATGGAAATCGTGCCCGGGGTCGCCCGTATTGACCTGTGGGGCGGTGCCTCTGCTCGCCAGGCAATCAACGCCACCGTCGAAGTGCAGCGTGGCGCGATCAATCACCGCGGATCCTCATAGAAAACATACGGCGTTGCGTAATCACTGAACTCGAAGTAGACCTTTTTTTCCCCGCTATCCGCGATCGAGTTTAGATTCTCGTCGAGCACACCGTAGCCGAATCGGTAGGGCCTCGGCTCATCGCCTCGCGTTGCTACCCCCGTGGTTAATTTATCGATTTTCAGAAATCGCTTGACCAGCTTTTCGCCCGCGTAGATTTCCAAGATCCCGTCATTACCGGTCCAGTTCTGCACCGCCCGGCCAACGCGGTTTTGTGTTTCCTGAGTACAACCGCCTAAAAGCACCGTTGTCAGTGGTGCCGTGATCATGAGGAGGAACGGCAAAGTCGGTCGAGTTGTCATGATCGTTTTCCTATGCTCAAGGTATTTGTTGCCTGTCACGCAAGCCGCAGGTACCGCCGACGGCAGCGGATTTTCTGGCGTCCGCAGTAAATGTAAGTTACGCTACCATCACAATAACGCCGTGCATTGAGTTACTTAGGAACCGTAACAACGAAAGTTTGAGTATCAATGGCTTGTGTTCAAGGAGTCGGCGGATACCTGCAGATTGAAAAGCTGTTTTACACGCTACTGCGCTTATCCTTGGGGCGCTGTGCGGCGGTTCGAAAGAAAATCGTCAGCAACGATTTTGTCTCGCCACCCTGGCCTTGCTCTGTCGGCACCGGCGATCCCTTCAAAAGCAGTTTTCTCAGCACAAATACACGCGCTCATCGCTGATGAGCGCCGCGCAGGAGGTTGACATGCCGAAGAAAAGTGGCTCGGACAAAGACTCTAAAGACTCTGCCGTGTCCGCGCCCCCTGGCGCGCCAGAGGCTGACCCAGTCGGCGATATCATTCAGATGGCAAGAGACCGCGTCTGGCTCCTGGAACAGGCCGCTCAATGGTATCTCGAGCAGTCGCACGGCCGGCAGCATGAAGAGCTCGCAGCATGGCTTCGTGTGTTGCAGGATATACCGGGCATCCTAAATAACCTGGAAAGGGAAATCCAGCGCCAGAGACAAAACGCTGCGGCCGTCAAAACCATTACTGGCCATCTCCACTGACGCCGCTAGGCGCCGGCTCTGCAAGCGCGGTGACCGCGCGCTGGACGATGCTACCTTATTTTATCCTCACTCCCCTTTTTTTCACGCCTTAAACCGTCTCCTGGCCGTTGCCGGTCTGCTCGATGGCCCGAGTTCGCCGAAATGGCGCAGTAGTGCTGTAACGCAAAACGCCGAAAGCGCCCCAACGGTACCGCCTTCGATGACCGTTTTCAGCAGCTGGTTGCCCAACAACGCACCATCGGTCGATATCCGCTAGGCACTAACCGACCCCTACTGGAAATGGCCTGTTTCATGCTTTAACGCCTCCCAGGAGGACATGAGTCCCGCAAGGGGGTCGCGGCGCATCCGCAACGATGCGGCAGGATTCAATGGTCTCTGTCCCCGGTCGATAGAGCTGCAGGTGTCGGGCACCGACCCGCCACATCAGCACCCGAGTTACCTGCATTTTCCGGAGAGCTAGCCCCATGAAAGTTGCCGTGCTTTCGAGCGATCGGATTAACGTAGACGGTCACTTCAGCCAAGCCGAACGATTCCTGATTTATGAGCTTGAGGCCGATGGGCCCCGTCTGGTCGAGGAGCGCACGTGTCGGCCCGTCTACCTCGACAAGCGTCCCCCCAGCCTCGAATTCGCCGGGTTTGAGGACCTTCTAAATACCTTGGTGGACTGCAAGAAGATTTACATCAGCCATATCGGAAGAACACCGGCAGCGCGTTTGCGAGTGTCTGGAATCGAGCCCGTGATCTATGCCGGTCCCATCGCCCGGATTTCCCCGCAGTAGGTGCGCGTCACGTCGAGAACCGGCAACCCATTCCACCAGGCCATCAATCCTCTCGCCCAAATGCGCCAAGCACGACCCGCCGGCGATCGGGCATAAAAAAAGCCGGGGCGACAGGCCCCGACTTTATCCCACCGGCAGAGGAGATACTTCATGAGCGACAGTCGAATTGTCGGCGAACTGCCCAAAAAACTTGAGCCCATCGGCGCCGGCGCCATGAACCCATGACGTCGGCGGTGACGATCGATTTGGGTCAACGCGTCAGGGAACCGGTTCACTCCCACCCCCCATCGCCAGTTCATGCCCGATGAGTGATTACTGCAACCCCTACACGAAGTCTTCTCGCTGGCTGCGGGGCAATCTCCACACACATATGCGTGGTAATCTCCCAATGGAAATGGCCGTAAGCAGCGCCCTGTACGCGGCCCTTGGCTATGACTTCTTGGCCATTACGGACCATGATCGCACGGTTGACGGGGCCGACTGGCGGACTTGGAACAACAAGTTAGGGATTGTCCTGATTCCCGGCATCGAAAATGCCGGTACTGAGCAGCATATCCTTGAGATTGGTGCATCTCAGCCCACCGACACAACCGCCCAAAGCTACGCACAACGGGCGCTGGCGTATCGACAAGGTGGGGCATTCGTCATTGGAG
>JAGTVB010000086.1 GCA_018224385.1 Gammaproteobacteria bacterium | reverse complement strand
GTCGCGAGCGCCGGCAGAGCAAGGCGCACGGCGGCGAAGAACCGCAGTGTACATGGGAGTACATGAGGATTCTGAGCCGCCGCGCAACGCAGCTATGGCAAGCGCAGCAATTTTTAAAACAGCTTCTAAGAAACCAGTGATTTAATAACAATGCTGGTGCCTTGGAGCACCCCACCCAATAAGGCCAAGGCAATGAGAATCAAAGCGGTATTCACTGTGTATTTCAATGCCAAATAAAGCGGGCGGTTTGTCTGCTTGAGTGCTTTGGACTTCTGTAAAATGGGCGCAAGTTCCGCGAAAACCGTATTTGCGAGTCCCCGTCTATCACCTTCCATGTTCGGAACAACTGTCAGTCGCGCTATTCCCCCGTAGACAAAATTCACAATTCGACCGAAAAAGTTCAGCGGGCGTGCGACATCACACATCAGAATGATTCGATAGCGGTCGGTATTGTTTTTAGCATAATGCAAATATGTTTCGTCAAACAAAAATGCCTCACCATCGCGCCATGAATAATCTGTGCCATCCACATTGATGAAACACTCTTTTTTATTCGGTGTCACAAGTCCCAAGTGATACCGCAAAGAACAGGCAATCGGGTCCAAATGGCGAGTCAATTGTGATCCTGGGGGTAGAATGGAGAACATCGCACCCTTCACAGCCAGAACGCGCGATAAAATTTCAATGGTTTTAGGGCAGAGTTTCTGTGAGGAAGCATGAGTGTAACCGTACCACTTGAGATAAAATTTACTCCAACCATATTTGTAGAAGGTTCTGAATCCGATATCGTAGTAAGCGGCATTGTCCGGCTTATTAGTTTTATCGAAGTAATGCCCATCGTATAAAGCGACAGCCTCATCTTTAATGGTTTGCCAATTTTCTTGGATCTCATCAAGTTCCGGAAAATCACGTACGTCCATAATCGGTTTTGCCGCACGTTTCTCAGTAAACATATAAAGTAAACAATTCAAAGGTGAAAAAAGCAGCCAGCCCTTGCGCGCATACTCACTGAAACTGTCCCAGCGCTGGGCTCCGCGGTAGCGGTACACGTAATAAAGCGACAGCACGACAAAAGCCGTTACCAATGCCAAACCGACCGTGGCTACCATAATCCAGTCTCGTCAAACAGCATACCCACTGATCACCTAGGTGAATTCCATAGGGATCGAGAATATCTGTACTTTGTTGTGTGAATCGTATTTGACGGCACTATAATGCGAATGTCCCGTCGCCGCTGGTGGCACTCCTCACACCCTAACCTCAGAAGCTGTTTTAGAATGTGGCGAAAGCGCCAAAGTCGCAGGATACACGCTCGCCCGGTGCCCGAAATGCTCGGTGACCGCTGTACATACCGGCAGACTCATCCCAAAGACGCTCGGTCAGCGCTTACGAGACCGCCATTCTCTGGCGGCGCCGCCACGACTCAAGCAGCCACTTTGCTAGCAATCCGCGCGCCTCTTCCGTGCCGGTTATCAAGTACTCGCGAATGTAGGGATCATTGAGTGTTACCGTAATCTGACGCCGCGCACGCACCGTACCGCAGAAGAGAATCTGATCGCCCTGTTGCAGAACTTCAGAGCCTTTCGGTAAAAAGCTGGTCTGCTTCCATCGCTTGAGCACTAACGCAACGCAGGCAACGGATTGCTCCCGATCGCGTGTGTCGCGCAATAAATCGCCCAAAATGAGGTCGAACCCCTTCGCCTTCAGTGCCGCCCTCTCCTGTCCGAGTTCGGCGGAAATTATTTCTGTCCAAAGCTCAGGACGTTCGTCGCCAACCGCCTCATTCAAGCGGCGCAGCGTGTCCACTACCAACGACACACGAGCCTCTTGTAGAAACTCGAGAAAGGCGTGAATCATGGGGGACACAAGCAGAAACAGCATTCGACGGGCCGTCACCAAGCTGGGCTGCATCACCAGATCGGCTCCAATGGACTGAAACGCGACCTCATCATCATGGCGGTTCTGCCTTGCCAATAGAAACAGCCGTGGGTTCAGCGCGCGCGCAGTGAGCAGGATGCCGAGATTATTGGAATCACTGTTAGTCGCCGCCACAATGCCCACTGCCCGCTCGACTCCAGCCTCCCGCAGGGTCCTCGCGTTGGCATGACCAACCACATAGCCCTCTGCCGTCGATTCTCCTTGCACCCTCGGATCGATGACCTTGGTCGGTACGCCGCAGGCCTTCATTGACAGGTGAAGACTTCGGCCCATCCGGCCGAAGCCACAAACGATCCAGATGCCAATCGGCGGGCGCAAGGGCGCGTCGAGCGTTACCCCCCGGGCACCTACCAGCCATTGGCCGAGCGTGTGTACCGAAGGCCGGTGCAGCGCGAGGCTGAGTTGATGTGAGAACGTATCGAACGGATCGACCACCGTCACCGTCCCTAGGCTCGCCAGGAATTCCTCCTCCACCGGTGACGTGGAGCGGCAGACAGTGCAGACCTTGGGATTGATGAGGTGCGCCATGACTGCGATTTTGCGGTTGATCCCCTCATCACCGGTTACCGCCACCACTCCACGGCAATTGGGCATTTCCAAGCCCGCGGCGATAAGACGGCGCGGGACACCGGCATCGGCGCAAAGCCCCGGCATCGTCACCGGATAGTCCCGCAGCGACAAAGCCTCAATGCGTACCGGGTCATTGTCAATTACCGTCACGGTATATCCGGCGTCGCTCAGGCCGCGGGTCAACAGGCTGCCTGTATCACCGAATCCACAGAGCACATAGAAGGATCCTTTGATACGACTGACGTCCAGAGAGAAGCGGCGTTGTGCCAGGGCGCGTTGAAAAAAAGGATTCTGGATGAGCCCGAAAATCGAGCCAATCGCATATACCCAGGCGACCACGCTGATAAAAAGTGAGAACATCGCCCACAGGCGCTGCGCATCACTGAACTCAATGGGGATCTCGCCGAAACCGGTGGTGGTCGCCGTGTAGGTCAGGAAGTAGAGCGCATGGAAAAAGCTCATGTGACTCGGCTCGCCGTTGACGGGTTGACCCGGTATCATCACCATTCCCAGGATAGTCACCGCCGAGATCACAATCAGCAACAGAATCGGCGTTCGCATGTACCGCAGAACGATCGACGTTACCCGCTCTAGGTCCGTGCTCCAAATAGCATTGGTTCTCTTCATGACCGCTTCTAGCGCCGCAGCATCATGGTATCCATGACCAGCATGACAACGGATACGATATTGGCCAGCACCGCCCCGGCGGCGAGCGACACGATGCTGGCCATAACCGACGGCTGCATACCCGTCTGCGTGACGTGCACCGCCATCGTCCACACCAGCGCCGCCGCGATCAACTGCAGATCCGCGACGAGACTCGTGGCGAGCAAAACAGCGCCCACTTGCGAACGATCGCCAAGCTTTACACCGGTCGCCATCATGTTAACGACAATGGCCGCAAACAGCTCCAGGGCGGGATGGTGATGGGGTTGATCGATCTCTCCGTACACAAATCCAAAATTTAGAGTCAACGCCAGTACGATAAAAAAACCAAAGATAACCTTCTCTAAATTCATTCCAGACCGCTCTTTATTATTGTTGCGTCATGCCTCGGGCCGCCATACCGCCGTTGCTCTTGATCGTATGCCGCAAACCCGACGATATCCTGAAGGCGCGAAAACTGCATCGGGGCGCTCCGAGGGATGCCGGATCGCAGGCTGATGAGGGCCTGCTCCATTGCATGCGCGGCGCTGAGCAGCAAGGTCAGCGGGTAGGCCACGATTTTGTAGCCCATCTCATGCAGCCGCTGAGGCGGCAGCAACGGGGTGGCGCCTTGTTCTATCATGTTGGCCATCAGCGGCGCCGCGGCACGCTCAGCAATCAGTTGCAGCTCCCTCTCGCTCTGAGGCGCTTCAACGAATACAATGTCGACGCCGAGATCGGCGAATGCGTCGGCGCGCCAGAGTGCCTCCTTGAGACCGTGGGTCGCACGCGCGTCGGTGCGCGCCATGACTAGAATGTCATGCCCCTCCTCGCGGGCAT
>JAGTVB010000085.1 GCA_018224385.1 Gammaproteobacteria bacterium | reverse complement strand
TGCACTCGCGCTCAGGAACTGGCGAAGGTTGCCTTGGGGTACGATCGGCCGCAGCCCGTGAGGCGCCTGTTAGCGGAGGCACTCAATGATTTCGGCCTCAGCCGGCTCGTCTCTGCGATTGGCAATCCTGCGTAATCCCGCCATCGGCTGCGGCAATGAAAGGACCTGAAAAATCGGCCGTTTCCTGCAATGGCTCGAGGATCCGCGCCCGTCAAGCATGGTCCTCCCAGCGAAGGGGCTAATAAGGGGATTCGCCCACATAGCGCGCCAGCTCATCCAACAGCTGTTGCTGCGCGCTCACATCGAGAAAAGTGGCGCGGAACGCGTTGCGGCTAAGCTGGATCACATGGTCGCGATGCAGCCCCAGCGCCTGGTGGGCGGCAATGAAATTGTCGTTGATATAACCGCCGAAATACGCCGGATCGTCGGAATTCACCGTGACGCACAGACCTAGATTAAGCAGTCTCTTAAGGTTGTGTGCGCCCATATGCTCGAACACCCTGAGCTTCACATTCGACAAGGGGCACACGGTGAGAGGCACCTGCTGACGGCGAAGTCGCTCGATCAATTGCGCGTCCTCCTCGCAGCGAACGCCGTGGTCTATTCTCGATACTTTCAATAGGTCCAGGGCTTGCCAAATATAGTCAGGCGGCCCTTCTTCCCCGGCATGGGCGACGGTTACAAAGCCCTCGGACCGGGCGCGGTCGAACACGTTAGTGAATTTTGCAGGAGGATGCCCGCGTTCGGACGAATCGAGCCCGACCCCGACGATCCACTCGCGAAAAGGTAGCGCCTGCTCGAGGGTGGCCATCGCCGCCTCGGCACTCAGATGGCGCAGAAAGCAAAGGATCAGGTTCGAGGTGATGCCTAATGTCCGTTCACCCTGTTGCAGGGCGCGGTGGACGCCGGTGACGACAGTCTCGAAGGGAACCCCGCGTTCGGTATGCGTTTGGGGATCGAAGAAGATCTCCGTGTGGCGCACGTTATCCCCTCGGGCACGCTCGAGATACGCCCAGGTGAGATCGTAAAAGTCTTGCTCCTGGCGCAGCACCGCGGCACCGGCATAATAGATGTCCAAAAACGACTGCAGGTCGGTGAAGTGGTAGGCATTGCGCACTTCGTCGATAGACGCGAACGGGAGCCGGACGCCGTTTCGGTGGGCGAGGGCAAACATCAACTCGGGCTCCAACGAGCCCTCAATATGGATATGTAACTCGGCTTTTGGCATATTTCGGATAAAGGTCTCCACTCGATACACTCCCGTTTCTTGGCTGTATGTGGGGGGTGGGGATCGCTCCTAGAGTCGAAGTATCCAGTACACTAGACCCCCTGGGGTTGGCGGTGCCGGCCACAGGCGCGCCAGCGGCTAGCATTCAATACCCAGACCATCGCCAGCTTATTTTAACGGGAGCCAGACCGTGAAGGTTATCATCGTGGGCGGGGGCATCAGCGGCTTGGCTACGGCTCACTATCTCTTGCAGCGGCTTCCGGGATGCGAGGTGACCGTGTTGGAACGCGAGCCTGAACTCGGCGGCACCATGCGCACACAGCAAAAGGCTGGCTATTTATTCGAATTGGGCGCCAACGGCTTTCTCTCGGATCGGCCCGATACGTTAGAGTTGGTGCGAGACATTGGTGCCGAAGATCTGCTGTTGCCAAGCAGCAATGAGGCACGCAAGCGTTTTATCTTCACGGACCGACTTCACCCACTGCCGGAAACACCGGGCGCGTTTTTGCGCACCAAGCTGCTCCGCCCGCGGGACAAGTTGCGCGTGCTTGCAGAGCCGTTCGTTCCCGCCAAACGCAGCGACCAAGATGAAAGCCTGCAAAGCTTCGGGTATCGGCGCGTCGGAGCGGCGTTTACCGACACCTTCCTGGATGCGATGGCTGCCGGGATCCACGCTTCTACGCCACAAAAGCTGTCGGTGCGGGCGGCCTTTCCCGCCGTCGTGCGCCTTGAGCAGGAGTACGGGGGGCTGTTCAAGGGTATGTTGAAGAAGCGCAGTCGGCACGCGGGTCCCCGGGGTGTGCTGATGAGCTTTCGAGGGGGCGTGGGTCGTTTTATCGAGCGTTTGGCCGCGGCCAGCGGCGCAACCGTTCAGACCGATTGCCCGATCGCCCGCGTAGGTCGGGCCGGCGCAGGCTTCGTGGTGGAAGGGCCAGGAATCCAGCTTACCGCCGATCGAGTGATCCTGGCGACCCCGGCGTTCGCTGCTGCCACGCTGCTCCAGGGCCTCGATGCGGAGCTTGCTCAATGCTTGGCGGCAATCGACTACTCGCCCATCGCCGTCGTTGGCGTGGGCTATTGCGGATTACGTCATCCGTTGGCCGGATTCGGACTGTTGACCACGCAAACGGCCGCACAGGATATTCTCGGTGTCCTGTGGGACAGCTCCATCTTTGCCGATCGGGCACCGCCGGGGGAGAAGTGCGTGCGCGTATTGATCGGCGGTCAGCGCAATCCATCCCTTGCCCGACAGGAAGACGAGTCCCTGATTGCGATCGCCCTGGGCGGCATCGCGGCCACCATGGCGGTTCGTGAGCCACCGGCGCTGACTGTTGTCAAGCGATGGCCGCGGGGTATACCCCATTACCAGCTCGGTCATCTGGCCCGCGTGAACACGATCTTTGAGCGGCTCAAGCGCCACAGCGGTCTCCACCTCAACTCCAATGCCTATCACGGCATCGGCTTGAACGACTGCGTAACCCACAGCAAACGCTGTGCGCAGGCGATGGTGGCCGATAGTGCCGGAGCGCGTGATGGCGCCACGCTGGGCTTGCCGTGATCACGGGTGGCGCGGAACGCTCTTCCCAGTACTTCGGCACTTCTTGACCTGCCTCAATTGATGCCGGCTGTTTGAGTGTATAATGTTACGCTAATATTCCTA
The DNA here is from genome assembly GCA_018224385.1 of Gammaproteobacteria bacterium. Taxonomy (GTDB): domain Bacteria; phylum Pseudomonadota; class Gammaproteobacteria; order HK1; family HK1; genus JAGTVB01. Next base: position 119 of record JAGTVB010000085.1, on the reverse strand, counting down.
GTATTCGGCACAGGAGGGTTCGCGGTGTTCAACGTGATTGCGCTTGCAGTCATCGTCCTGGCGGTCATCGCATTGGGTGCGGCCATCATCTGGGCGATTACGAGCAATCTTCGCCAGGG
>JAGTVB010000084.1 GCA_018224385.1 Gammaproteobacteria bacterium | reverse complement strand
TGAGGAAAGAGTCACGTAAAGGGGCTTTCGAGTAGCGGGATCTTCTGTGATGACTACGGTTCCCGACAGATTCATCATGACTTGGGCAAGGTCCTTATCCGTGCGGAAAAAATCGTTTTGCATGAGCGCCCGCCAGGCGATATTGCCGTTCAGGGCCACCTGATCACCGACACTGCCGGCGGGCGAATCGTTGATCGTGGTGCCCCGCGCCGACTCGTGCTGGCACGCTTTGCGCGCCTCCGCCCAGGAGTGGGTGCCGGCGTCGGTCAACGTCATGGCACAGGCAAAGTCCTCGCGTCCGAAGTGCTCGAGCGCGCCGCTCACCAGCGTGCGTCCCGCCTCGCAGGCGTGGATATTGTCGTAGTTGAACTTCTGCGCCCAAGACTGGAGCTGCTCCATGCTGGAGGCAATCTGTGGGCTCAAGGTACGAAGGGCCAGCAGAAACGCCTGGGAGACCGCCGTCGAGCCGATGTTTTTCAGCAGCGCGATGAGCTCATCGCTGTTGATGAAGCTAAAGCCCCCGGTGTAGAGGTCAATGCCACCGCAGCCGGCGCGGAACTTAGGCCACTGGACGGCGTAGAGGTTGTAGCTTCGCTGGGGGACGCGCAGCATCAGGCCCCCGCCGGTGAAGTAGCCCGCCGCCTGGCCCTGGTAGGCGCCGGGATTCGTGACATTGCTGAAGTTCAAATCGTTGAAGAAGCTTTCCAGATCGCTGCCAAGATCGGCATAGCTCGGGCTCGGCACGCTGAGCGCCAGCATCAACGCCATGCCGACCACCCGACCTCGCCATCGGCGAGCCGGGGCTAAGACAGGGTCGTATGTCATGAGGGGCCTCCTGGGGTCGCCGCGGATTCGAATGGCGGATTCTGGCCATCGTGCCCGAGTAAGCTGTAAATGCGTTTTCTGAGCTCGGGCAAGCTCACGAATCCGTAGGCGACGGGGTGGATGTCCCGGGTACGGGGATTGACCAGAAATACCGCCGGCACGGTGTCTACTTGAAGGTTGAGCCCGGCCTCCACACCGCGTTTGGGGTATGGAAACTCGGGCAGTGCGGCGCCATCGAGGCTGACCGGAATCACCTGGAATCCGTACGTTCCGGCAAACTGCTTTAAAACCGGTGCGAATTCATGGCAGAACGGACACCCACCCCGGAAGAAAAACCATAGCCCGTGGCGGCGCGCTAGCGTGCGGAGAACATCGCCCTCGCCGGCGAGGCGCTCATCGTTGAAGGCCCGCGCCGCGTGGTCATTGACGGGATGCTGGAGGCTTGAGTCCAGCGCAGGCGTCGTCCACACCACCCGCTGCCAGGTGTTCGCGAAGGCGCTCGAACGCGCCATCACCTCTTGGTTCAGCCGAAGATATTGCGCCACATGCTCCGTGGTAGGTACCAGGATGGCGAGCGCTTTGGCTTGTTCGATCCGCGCCTGCAGCGCCTCCAGGGCCGCCACCGGATCCGCCAACGGGTCAATGGGCGCGGGCGGCAGCTTAGCTTCGGTCTTCGCGTCGGGCCCGGCCGTTTGCGCTACCGGCGGTGGTGGATCCTGGTACCAGAACCAACCCTCGGCGTGGCGTTGATAGTAATGCGGGTGAGTCTCCGTGAAGAGCCCCCCGGCCGTGCTGCAAGGGACACAGATGGGGAGCACCATAAGGTAAACGCCCAGGAACAGACCGATCGCCCGTCCGCTCGTCACGGCAGCCGCCTCGTCACCCGGTCCTTGATCCGTGCCCCGAGCTCGGTCTCACTTGGCCGGTTGCCGGCCTCCGCCTGCTTCAGGGCATCGGCATAGAACTCGGAGAAGTCGATGGCTTCCCAATCGATGCTTTGGATCTCCTCCGGCGTGAACCCCCGGCAGTCGGGGTGTTCCGGGTCCCCCCAGCCGATGCCAAGCTGCGCTCGGCCCTGTTCGTGGATGATGCGCGCGAGCTTCGACGTGAAGCAGCAACGGGCGGCTTTTTGCTCGAGGCAGGTGCCGATGACCGGCACCTTGGCGCTGCAGTAGCTCCCCACATAATGGCAGAGTCCCGCCGAGCGCTTTTCCGCCAGCGTCTTCTCCTCGGGGTCGCACTGCGAAAGCCCGATGTCGACCCCCCAGCCGGTGGCCTTGCAGCAGTTCTGAAACCCCGCCACGCTTTTGGCACAATTGAAACGCCCGCCCTTGAAGATGCGAAGCGCCTCCGGGTCGAAGTCGCCCGCCAAGGCGTCGAGCGTGCCAAGATGACTCGCGGCCAACCCGAAGTCGGTGCTCGGCGTAAAGGCCGCATCGAAACAGTCGCCCTCGAGGCAGAATGTCTGATGGCCGCAGTCCAGCACGGTGCGGGTGGTGGGCGCCCGTTCGGGGCAGCGGTAGGTCTGCTCGTAGGCCGCACAGCGCCCGTCGGGAAGTTGGCTCAAACACGCCGAGCCGATCTGATCGCAGCCTCGATCGCGAAGCGCCTGGCACTCGGGCTCTTCGTGGACTTCCCCACTCGCGCAGAGGTAGTTCGTGGCATGTTGCCAGCAATCCCGATGCACCGACTCGCCCTGGAATGTGCGGGTCTGGTTGGGCGCGGTGCAGACCGTAGATTGCCTCGCACAGCGGCCCTGTGCGGTGTCCGCTTCGAGCGCGCCGCAGTCGTTACGCCAATGCTCGGCCCACTGGCAGCCGCAGTATTGAGTCGCGTGCAGCGTCAGCCAGCCTTCCCCGTTGCCGGAGACGATGACCCGTAAGTCCAGGGTGTTCTCGCCGCTTCGAAGGTAGGGCTTCAGATCGATGTCGAGGTTTTTAACCCAGCTGGTGCCAAGCTCGCAGGGACCATGGGCTGCGCCGGTATAGCGGACCCGTTGGCCCGCGCGCCCCACCCGCTCCACCTCGAGCCGATCGCCCCCGTAAGGGCCGATGTAAACGGGATGGCCATTCAGAACGATGCGGATCCAGTCATCGAAGCCCGCCTGGATGAGCCGAAAGGCGGCAATCTTGGAGAG
>JAGTVB010000083.1 GCA_018224385.1 Gammaproteobacteria bacterium | reverse complement strand
GTTTTCCATTACGTGCAGCAGCGACACGATGGAATCGGTCGGGAAGTGGACGTAGCGCGAGCTGACACCGGGCTCGCACAGCACCTCGCATAGCGTCAGCGTGACGGGTTCGAGCAGCGGAAACACGCGCGCCTGATCCTCCGCGGGCAGCATGCCCAGGAGGTGGTTTTCGATCGGTTCGATGGATCGCGACATCACTATCAGTCTCCGTGTCCGTGGTGGCCACGCCCAATTTACGGCGTCGTGGAATGTCCGCATCTGGGACGGCCACGAAAGTGAGCAAATCGATGCTATAGAGGCTAGACGAACTTCTCGTTTCCTCAGATGGGGTTGTTTACCCACCGCCTGAAGGCCCGCTTTTCCCGTAAAGGGGGCTGATTTTGATCCGCGTGAGGCAGAGCAGCTTCGCCTGAAGGGCAGGGCGAGAGCGCCGCCCCCCCCGGTGTAGCCGCAGAAGTCAGCGTGCCCTCGGCCCTTGGGCGGGTATGGCGTCAGCCGCGGGCCGCACGCACCTTCGCATTTTGCGTACGATCATCCGACACTACGAGCCCCCGGTACCCGTGCCACATTGCGAACCTGAGCCAAGGGAAGATCACGATTCAAAAACGGAAAAATCTGGCAGATCGCCAACTCCGTTGGCTAGCGTACGGACGGTGAGCGTGACCGGGTGTAAGGATGAGTTGCAAGTCCGCCAGGACGGTCCAGATGAGCATTGGACCACCGGCGGGATTGGAGGGCGAAACGCCCGGCTAGGGCCGCGCTCGGCGCGGGATTCGACTCAAATAAACAGGCAAGCAAGACCTCTAGGAGGCTCGTAATGAAAAAGCATTTCAATTCCCGAATGATCGGTACCACGCTGGCCAGTGCCGCCGTGGCATCCGTGCTGGCGCTGGGCGTGGCCCAGGCCCAGGAGCGGCAGGGCCCGGGCTATGGCCAGGGTCCGGCGATGGGCCAGCAGGGTCCGGGACCCGGGGCTTACGGGCAGGCCCCGTACGGCTCCGGCATGGGTGCACATCCCGGTGGCGGGATGATGCAACAGCACCCCGGTTACGGCCAGATGCAGGAGTTCGATCCGGACAACCTGCCGGAAGACATGCCGGAAGAGATGCGCGAGCGCATCAAGGCCCAGCATGCGGAGCGCCAGGAGCGCATGGAAGAGATGCAAGAGATGCACGAAGCGCACCAGAAGGCCATGGAAGCCGGCCGCGCGGCGTACGAGGAAGAGATGGAACGTTACCGCGAGCAGCGCACAGAGATGGACAAGGAGGGGCGTGAGTCCGAGGAAGAAGCTGGCGATGCCGGCCGCCAACCTAGCGAAGAATGATCGTCAGAACCCCTGGCCTCCGGTTCGCCGGAGGTCCAGCGGTTCTCTGTCATTGCGACGGTCAACTTGAATTCAAAGCTCATTGTCATTGGGGCCTCCGCGGGTGGCATGGCAACACTGAAGAAACTGGTGGCGCAGTTTCAAAAGGATTTTCCGGCTCCCATATTTGTAGTTAATCACATGAGCGCAGATACCACCGGGGAAGCGCTTGTCAAAGTTTTGAATGTTAGCGGAAGTCTTACGTGCGTACATGCGCGTAACAAACAAGAATTCAGAACCGGTTATATCTACCTAGCGCCGTCCGATCATCATATGCTGATTGTGAACGGAGAGATACTCGTCACTAAGGGTGCCCGGGAAAATCGTTCAAGGCCGGCTATTGATCCCTTGTTTCGTTCCGCTGCAGTGGCTTACGGTAACCGGGTCATAGGCATCATCCTTTCAGGCTACCTGGATGATGGCACCAGTGGGATGATCGCGATCAAAAGATGCGGAGGAGTGTGCATCGCACAAGATCCCAAGGATGCGTCCTCTCCGGATATGCCGCAATCGGTAATAGAAAATGTAGGGGTGGATTATTGTTTGCCGGTAGCCCAGATGGGGCACTCCTATCCGATCTTGTAAGCAGAGAATTACCGGCGAACAAGCGTGCTCCGGATGACATAGTGATCGAGGCAAAGATCGCGCAACGGGTTTTGAGCGATTTGCCCGCAGTCGAGGCGCTCGGCGATCAGGTGCCTTACAATTGTCCAGACTGTGGCGGGGTTTTATGGCAAATGGCGGAAGGAAAACTTCTAAGGTATCGCTGTCATACTGGGCATGCGTTTACCTCTTCGGTGCTCCTCGCAGAGCAAACGGTAAAGATTGAAGAAACTCTCTGGGTTGCGCTGAGAATGTTTGAGGAGCGCCAGAACCTGCTCGTCACCATGAGCAAAAATGACAACAAGGAAACTTCTTTATCGATCTCCCAGCGGGCTAAAGATGCTCAAGTCCACATTGAGCGCATTCGCGCCATGTTGAAGGCTACCGATAAAGGTTCGAGCGCCTCAAAGTGAAGGCGGGAGGGCGGTGGGCTGCGCGCAAGAACTCGCAGGCGAACCCGCGCCAAGTGGGGTTTGGGCGCCGTCGTCATCCAGGCCGATTGAAGAGTCCGAACGAACGACGAGGTGCAGGTACCGTTTGAGAGAGATTGACCACGAGGCGATGCGGTAGGTCTGTGTCGATCTGGCCCCAGAAAGCCAACCGCGCGGACCCGGCGCGATGGACGTCGGAGAATGGACGTTACAGTGCGGCACCGCACAGACGGAAGTTGCCCCGGGTCGCTACTGTTGACTCGTCAATCCCGGCACATGTAACCCAATAGCGAGCAGATCATGGAAAACACCAACACGATGCAATCGAGAAACCAGGGAAAGCCCGGAAACGGGCAAGGTAAACACGAACAGGTAGAGCGCGTAGCCGATGGCGCCCACGAAACGGTGGACAAGATCGCCGACGCCACCCACAACGCGGCGGATGCGATCAGCGAGAAAGGTGGGCAACTGCAAGACCTCCAGGAGGAATGGATGGAGAATGCCCGGGAGTACATCAATAAGAACCCGGTGACGTCGGTGGGTATTGCGATCGCCGGCGGCTTCTTGTTGAGCCGCCTATTGAGCGGTCGCTAGAGGTCGCCTTCATGGACACATCTTCTACCTCACCTGGCACCCCGGGGCATCGTCCCGGGGTGCTGCAGGATGTCCGTTCCCTGGCCCGCGAGTTGCGCGGGCTGTTCCATGACCAGGTAGGTCTCGCCGCCCTGGAAACGCGCCAGGCCGGCGAAAGCCTCATTTGGATGATCACGTTGGGCGTGATAGCCGGCGGCTTGCTGCTCAGCGCGTGGCTGGGCCTCCTGGCCGCAGTCGTGCTGGCGCTGATCGAACGCGGCGTCATGAGTGCCGGCGCGGCGCTGCTGCTGGCAGTAGGCGCCAATCTGGTGCTTGCTGTGATCCTGGGCTGGGCGATCCGCACCCGACTCCCTC
>JAGTVB010000082.1 GCA_018224385.1 Gammaproteobacteria bacterium | reverse complement strand
TTCGCAGGCATCTTGTGGCGATATAGGTCGTCCCTGCGTCCGCGCAAGCAAACTTTCGAATGCCGGTGTCTTTCGTCTCCGCAGGCCCGGTAACAGAATGTTTTCCGGGTAAACAAATACCGACATCGCCGCCTTCCACGTAGCATAAGCTCCTATCCAATTCCATTGCTCCTCAAAATGGTCTGCCTTAAGTGTAAGCCTGATTCCAGTACCCAGGTCGAGCCGTCTGGTTCGAATAGAGACCACGAGGCTTTGCAGCATTTCAGCGGCTTGACCGACGCGGGTAATCATGCGGCAGCCGCTTTCCTGCATGTCGATAAGGAAACGATCAGTGGCCCATTTAGCCTTGACACTCAATGCATCGTCGGGCGCCGAAGAGGAGGCTTCAATGAGAGCATCACGTAGCTGCGGCAGCGTTTGTTCCTCAACGCTATCTACTGCCATGCGCAGCGCCTGACGCATCGTCTGCTTCTGCTCGATGCGCGCCCGCAGCGTCTGCTCCCAGGCTCGGCGCTCCCGCCGATCCGAGCGCCAGCGCGCTGTCGGTGCCGCCTGCTCGGAGTCTGCGGGGTAGGCGCGCGGTGAAGCTTTGAAGTACTGCGGGCTGAGCGAGAGACCCGCCGTTTTCTCCTGATAGTGCCAGGAAGCATATCTCCGGCGCTTCCAGACCTGCAGGAGGATCGCGTACACGTTGGGCCAGGTATCCTCAGTCACTTCCGCGCCTTCAGCGACTGCGGCCGCGACGCGGACAATATAGGCAAAGTCGTCGCGGGAAAGCGTCAACTGCTCCAACCGTCCGTCGATGCGGTTCCCCTCGTTCTGGTATTGATCCAACTCCAACAGCTCGTCCAGCGAGATGTCGAGGTATGTGCTCAGCTTATGGTTCAGTGTGGCTTGCTGGTCCGCGGCTGCGCCGATGTCGGGCGTGCCGATCTCCTGAAGTTTGCCTGTCGTCGTGCCGTCGCCTTCGATCTGGACATACCGCTTCTGCCAGATCTCGAGTGCCGGATCGCCGGGCATGGCGCTCTCGAAGTCTTCATCCCGGATCAGATCCGGATCGATGATGGGCGGACGGCTCCGCGAACGTAGCGCTTGCTGCCATCCCTGGCGGTTGGACTGTTGGGCGCGCCACCGCGGTAGACGGGGCTTAAGCACCTTCCAGTACGCGAGGTTGAGGTCAGACTCTTCCTGTTTCCAACCATCGTTGAATTGTTTTCGCTTGTATGCGGAAGTGAGCAGGCTGAACAGCTCATCCAGATTGGCCGATTCTGGTTCTTGACCCGCCGCCTCCCTCGCCTTGATCGCCATCAAATAACGAAGATCGTCCTCCGACATTTGCAAGTCGTCGCTCAGACGCTGCTCAGCCGCGTGGCGTGTTTGCGCATCGCGGCTCTTTAGATCGCTGTCGAGCTGATCCAGGAAGTCGGGCCAAGCCAGGTTCGGATCTGGCGGATTACTCAACGCAGCCTGTAGGCCCGCTTCCAGTTTTCCTTGCTCGTAGGCGGTCGTGATGCTCTGCCTCGCCTGGCTCAGAGCCTGCCGGCGTGCGTCCCATGTAGCCCGAGCGTTCTCACCGAGTGGTTTCGCTAGCAGGTCCTCTCTGCCAACTACGTCCGGATCGATCAGTGGACGTTGCTGGTAAAGGGCGGGTGACCAAAGCCCACTGCCCGGCTCCCTCAGCGCGATCCAGAAGATTCGGGGATCAAGCAGGCCGGCAGGATTCGCCTCGGGATCGGCGCTCTCCTCCTCCGTGGACCACGTGGCGAAGAAGAGGCGTTTCTGCACCTGCACCAGAATCGAGAATACGTCCTGCCACGCTTCATCCTCCACTGACTCTCCGGCTGCCGCCCTCCCCGTCACCTCTGCCAGCCGGTTGAATCCGTCGACCGTGAGGTGTAGATCCTTGATGCGCTGCGTCATACTTTCGACGTTTTCGCCAACCGTGAGCTGTGCGTTGATGTCGTTGACAGCGCTCTCGGTCACACCTGATGCCCAGGGCGTCCTGCCCGTGCCGTCGTATGTGACCTCCCGCTCGAGATGGTCGAAAAGTTTCTGGAGAGCCGCCGCAGGATTGTCACCGGCGCCTGCCTGGATGAGTTCCAACTCCTGGAGACGCGCGTCCACCCAATCACGTCGCTTCAACCACAGGGCATAGGCGCTGGAGGCGTTCGGATCGGGAGTCCGAAAGTCTTCGGGGTTGATCAGGTCCGGATCGATGCGGGGTAGTTCACCCCCGGTGTACGGATCCCCAGGGTGGTCCTGCTGTTGCCATTGTTTTCGAAGGTGGTCGAACCTCCATGTCTCCAGGTGCGGTGGATCGAGCTCTCGGAGCGGGTCTGGGATGATGACCCGAGGTAGGTCCGTCACCACCTTGACGTAAGTGAGGGCGCGGAGACCGAACACCTCTTCCAGATTACGCTCGGAGAGCGCGCCCGACGTGAGCGGATGCGCTTCCGGGTTAAAGAACAACTCTTTCAGACGTTCCTGCTCGATACCGAGGCGGCTCGCAAGCGCTCGCTGCTCTTGCTCACTGGATGCCAGCGTGAGACGAAGCTCTTCCCGTGAAGTGCCAATCTGGCTCAACAACGCGTCGGAGGCGGCGCGGCGATAGGCCTCGCCCTTCGAGCCAAGCATCTGGAGGAACTGGACGCCACCCTCCCCCAGATGCCTTAGCAGCACCTCGATGCAGAGGCGCACCTGCCGCACTTCTTGCTTACTCGCGGCACAGGAGACGGGTAGCGAGTCGAAGGGCTGATGGAAGGTCTGAACCAGCCAGTCGAGGGTGGTCGCCTGCCCGTTGACCCTGAGGTGCTTGAGCACGTATCCGAGCAGGTCGGCCAGGTAGGCACCGGGGCTTAGCGCCGAGTCGCAGTCTTTGCAGGTACATTTGACGATGGGCTCCGCCCCGGCCTGGCCGTCTTGTCCGCCATCTCGATCGTGCCTCGCGCGGGTTATCCGGTCAACCCAGGCGTTGCTTGCCAGGTAGTCGTGCATCCGGCTCATGTGATGCATCCGTTGCAGCTCTTCCAAGTCGATTTCGCCCTTGAAAGTCAGAGCGAGCTGATCTTCTGCTTCGTCAGCGAGTGCCAGGGGGCTGTGATACCCCTTTGCGATCAGCTTCTCGTGGAGCGCAATTCTTTCTCGTGTCTGGAGATTCGGGGAGAGCGAGTACAGGCTGGCGTGCGCCTGGAGCTTTCGTACCTCGGCGTGCTCGAGAATGTCTTCCGAGACGCCTTCGATGCGGTTCAGACCTCCGATGCTGCGCACGTCTGCCAGCGTCCTGATGTTGTGCTCTTTGAAAAGGCGCTGAACGTCCGGGGACAACTCCACCGGGAGGTCCGACACCCCCACGTCCTCGCCCGGCACGCGCGGCTCCGGGACCTCTACGCGAACCTCCAGCGCTTCCTCTTCGCCCAGCCTGATCTGAACCTGCTTGAGAATTTCCGCACCGGCCGCGCTTTCGATCTGTAGGCGCAGCGTACGCGTTGTGCGTTCCTCGACCTCTTCGGGGGGCGCCCGCATCACGAACGCGAAGCGGCCCTGCCCGTCCGTGATGTCGAGGCCCAGGTCCTCCGGCAGAGGGAAACCATCCGGGTCCTCGGCCTGAACGGTGTAACCAACCAGCGGCTTTCCGGTCTCCTCGTCCAGCAGCCGCAGGGCGACCTCATGCTGAGGCCACAGCTCCCGCTGTCGACGCCGCCGCTCTGCCCTTATCTGCTCTAGGCGCCGCAAAATTCCGTCGAGCCTTTTGCGAAGTCTGGCCGGAATGATGTTGTCTTCGAGGGCCGCCAATAGCTTCTGTTCGAGCACTTTGCTGTCACGCTCGAACAGTGCGTACAGGTCGAGCCGCACCCGCTCGTCCTCGCGCACGACGCCTACCTTCATTCGGGCCCAGCCGTAAAAAACCTCCGTAGGTATGTCGGTATCCACTGCCAGATCTGCGCCATCGGCCAGGAACGCGATGCTGTCTGCGCCGACGGGAAACTCCTCCTCGAACGCCCCGATTTCCGTATCGTAGGAGAGAAATTTGATGTCGTCTTCCGACAGATCTGCCGGGGCAACACCGTCCAATACAGGCGCAAGGAAAGCGAGGAGCCGCTCGTATTCGGAGGGCAGGACGGCCTCGCCCTCTGTGATCTGCAAGTCGACTTTTTCTTCGGGTTGTGCGTTGTAGATGACCTTCGCAGGCTGAGCCTTTAGCTGGACATTTACCTCGTTGTAAACACGCAAAAGGAGATCAGCGCGGTGCTTCTCGGCGTGGCGGAACTGGTTCCGCGTGTAGGTAATTGCGTAATTGCCGTCCTGATCGACGAACGAACCCGGGGGCGAGCTCTTTGGCAAACCGGGGGGTGGCTGACCAAGGGGCTGTTCATTGCGCAAATCTCGGTCAGAGGCGCTGACGAACGTTCCGTGAGCAGGCTTCCCGTCAGCGCGTGTCACACGCCCGAACACAATAAATTGATCCCCTTCCTCCGGATTTTCGGAGTCCGGTATGCCGGCTTGCTCGACAGCAGCGGTGGCGCCGGCTGCTTCGAGCCTTGCCTTTATCTTCTCCGCTGCGGTGCTGTCGATACTGCTTTTCACGATGCCGAGATTCTCGACAAGCTCCTTCGACTTGGTCAATCCAAGGCCAGCGATCTCACGCACGGCGCGTATGACACGGATCTTGCTCTCGCCGAAGGAGACAAGTCGCACGCGGAAGGAGTCAACGGCTGCATCGTCCATCGGTTGCAATTCAACCTGCGCGCCCGCCTCCCGAAGCTGATACGCCACGGTTTCGGCGGTTTCATTATTGAGTCCTTCGAGGATCGTGCCCCCCGAATGAACAAGCTCGCTTGCCCGGGCGTGGTTGGCAGGCCCGATGAATTGAAGGATCACCTCGGAGACTCGATCCGCCACGCGTTCGGGAACGGGCTTGATGTTGACGGTGAATCGGCTGGCCATGATGTTCCTCCATGTATCTAGGCCCCGGTGGGATGCATCGTCCATCGGCTCCACCTATGCCTTCGCGATGGCCTCGCTCAAATACACCGCAGTATCCTGAGCGGTTTTTTATCCCATCCAGAACAGTTCCGCTGGCCCATGCATGCTCAAGTACTCGCCAATAAACGCACGGGAGTCTCAAACGACCTCTTAATAGCCTTATCGGCTACAAGCTCTATTTTGACGCGCAATTTATCTGGCATGCCCTATCCTCACCAACATACAAACTGCCTTTTTCCTGACCCCCTGGACCGACAGAAGTCATCGAATTGGCTGAGCCTGGCCCGGCAACTTCACCTCGTTTGGAATGGCGGGGCTTTTGGGAAATCGCGCAAGTTTGAACGCTTCTCCTGCTCTCCTAAGCGGACTTTTCCCTACCTCTTTCCTGATCCAGTCACCTGCTTCTAAAATGCTTACGCGCTCCATTACTATGTCATCTCTCAACAAAACTCCCAGTTTACTGCCAGCTATTCCTAGCTGTACATCGGCCCAAGTTGCTTCAGGTTGTGATTGCAACCATGGGTATAGCTCCGCTAACACGACTGCTCCAGAGGAAAGAACCCTAGACCAGTAGTAACCAGCCATTACTGAACCGATAAAATGTCGAGTTTGAGGGCTTTTTGGGAATTGCGGCTCTCTGTACTTTTCCCTAAATCCAACATCTCCTAAATTCACAATAGGCAGACCGGTGCGCTTTAAGAATTGACCGGTGCGACCAGCTAAGACAATGCCGAGATCGTCGATGAATGTTTCCTCGTCCTCCTTATCGAGAATCGACCCTTCATCGACATGAAATTGTGCCGTATAATCAACGACTCGTGCTAACGCCTCTACGCTCGAAATTTTGCCAGATTCAAGAAGAGAATTTTGCTGCTTCGCAAATTGCATGATCTTCCATCTTCTCTCTCCAAGCTTGGCCTGTAAATTTATTTGGCTTCCGGTGTTTACAGCCCCCGATCTAATGTTATCAGCCAGATTTCTGGCTTTCCGCTGTGTTTCACTTGTATCTGTGTGGGCTGCTAGCGGGCCCATCGTACCGTCAGCGTCTGTTATCGGTCGTTCCTGTTTACCGTCTGGATCAATGAACCCAAGCGGATTATTTGATACATGCTGGTAAAGGTTTAAACCAGAAGATCGCTCTGCCGGATCACAGCTAATCCATTTAGACATCCACGGCGCATAGGCTCTGGCGGAAACATATATCAAACCACTCTCCTCATCCCTCTCTTTCCCCATGAATCGGAACCGCTTCTTACCGTAACTCCCAAAATTCGTCTCGCCGTGTGGGAAGTATTCTTCGCGGTTGATCCACTGGCCGAGGTTACCAACGACAATGCTGCTATTGCCCAAGTGGTCGCCTAAATGAAACTGAACAGCCGGTGAGGAATCATCCGGGCGTGCCGCGCCACGCCGGACGAGCGCGATGCGCTGTTTGTCGTCCATCACGTGGAGCCAGTTATGCGCTCCACGGCCGCTGCCGTGGTCCCAGCGGTGATCTTCAAAGAGTTCATCAATGTAGGTCGTGGTGTCGAAGTTACGGCCCCTCCGCACGACCTTTTTCACGCGCTGGCCGCCAGCGTCGTAAAGGTAATGAGCCTCTACGGATGGATTGCCACTACCCGCCTGTACGCGGAATTCGCGCATCTGATCGCTGTAGTTCCAGGTGAAGTGCCTTTCAGTATTCTCACGGATGAGATTGCCGCTCGGGTCGAAGAAATGTGTTTGAAGAAGGTTCGGAGTATCGTCGCCGACGTGGGTGAGCTGGTTGCCGGGGGCATTGCTCCACGCTGCCGCCGATCCAAAATGCTGTGGCCACTCCTGCTCCCAGTCCGCGGGCGTAAACCCAGCCATGCCGAAATATCGCGTCCAGGCCGGTGTCCCGTTACGGCTATGTTTGAGCGCGGTCATGTTGCCAGCCGGGTCGTACTCGTAGCGTTCCCAGTAGCCGGTGGTCAGGTGCGGTGCATTTCCCTGGTTCGGCGTGCCGTGATTACCGTTGTTGAACCCATGGCGTGGGTCATCTGTC
>JAGTVB010000081.1 GCA_018224385.1 Gammaproteobacteria bacterium | reverse complement strand
TGATGCCAAAGCCGATCACCACCATCGCGAGAAACAGATCGCGTACCGGGTGCTCGGCTACGGCGATACGCACCTGGGCAAACTCGAGACTGGCCCCTGCATGATGTCCCAGGAGCAGCGCCGTGAAGAGGGCCATCTCGCCAACGACGACGAAGGCGAGATAAATCCGCCCGGCCTGACGGTCCTGGGGACGGCCGCGGTGCACTACGAGCCCATAGGTGGCGAAGCTCATCAGGGCGAAGCAGACATAGAACAACACCAAATCCTGGGCAATGATGAGCCCCAGGTTTCCCGCCATCGCGAACAGGAAGTACACAAGAAAGCGCACGCGGTCTGGATCTGAGGCAAGCGAGCGACGTGCGTAGAGTCCGGCTAAGAGCCAGATGAGACTCGTGAAGAACAGAAAAACCAGGCCCGTGCGATCCAGACCAACCCGTGCCCCCAGCGTTAGCCAGGACACACTGAGCGGCGGATCAATGCGGCCCATCGCGACCAGACCCAGTGCGGGTGCTGCAGCCACGGGCGCGAGCATCCTGCCCACGCGCTGGCCCCGCGGCATCATGAGCAGCAGGGCCAGGAGCAGCGGGATCCCCGGCGCCAGCAGGAGCACGATGACTTGCTCGGTAGGGCTCACGGTCCGTATTCGTCGGCAGTAATGAGTTGCGCGTAGGCCAGCGGGCTCCACGGAGCGGCGGCGAATAGGCCCATTAGCAAAGCCAATGCAGCGGTGATGATCGGTGGCAACAACAATGTCCACCTCGTTTCCGCACGGCCAAAGTCACGCTCGTGGGGCCAAGGCGCGGTTTGCCGTGCGAACCACGCTCGCGCCAGGATGGGAAGGAAATAACCGGCGTTGAGCAGGCTGCTGGCGATCAAGACGAGAATGACCCAGTCATCGCCACCTTCCAGGGCGCCCGCGCCGAGATACCACTTGCTTACAAAACCCGCCATCGGTGGGATGCCGATCATGCCCAATGCGCCGATGGTGAACGCCGCCATCGTCCAAGGCATGCGCCTGCCCACGCCGTCCATCTCACTTACCTTGTGAATCCCCAAAGTCTCCGCCAGGTTGCCGGCGCAGAAGAACAGGGTGATCTTCATGATACCCTGATGGATGAGATGCACGAACGCGCCGATACTCGCGAGCGGCCCAACGATCACGGTCCCCAGGACGATATAGGACACCTGGCTGACCGTCGAGAACGCCAGCCGCCGTTTAAGGTCATCTTGATAGAGCGCGCGTACAGAGCCGTAGACAATGGTCACGCATGCCAGTGCGAGTAGCGGATCGGCCAAGCCCAAGTCCGCCGTCACGCCGATACCATAAACATCGTAGACGATGCGCACGATGCCAAAAGCGCCTGCCTTGACCACCGCGACGGCATGCAGCAAGGCGCTCACGGGCGCAGGCGCCACCATCGCCTGGGGCAACCAACCGTGCAACGGAACCAGTGCTGCCTTGACCCCCACGCCGGCGATGAGTAAGACGAAGATTGCAATCAACGAAGCGCGGTGCTGTTCAGCAATTTCGGCGACAATGCCTTGGGGCGCAAACACCAAATTGCCGGTCAGCGTGTAGAGCCAGATGGTGCCGATGAGCAGCGACGTGCCGCCGAAAACGGTGTAGACGAGGTAGGTACGTCCTGCCTGGCGTGCTTGCTCTGTTCCCCTGTGAACCAAAAGCGGGTAGGTCGACAGAGTGAGCAGCTCGTAGAAGAACAGAAAGGTCAACAAGTTCCCGGCGAGGGCAACCCCCACCGTGGCGCTGACGCACAGACTGAAAAAGCCGAAAAACCGGCTACGGTGCGGGGAATCCTCCAGGTAACCGATGGCGTAAACCGTGGTCACCAGCCACAACCCCGATGACAAGGTCACGAACAGCACCGAGAGCTTGTCGGCCTGCAGCACCAAGTTCAGCCCGGGCAGCAGTGGCAGGCTCACCGTGTAGTACTGCTCACTGAGCACCCCGACGATCATCACGCCGACCAGGGTTAGCTTTACCACCGCCCCGAGCAGGTTAAGCGTGGTGCGCAACACCACACGTTCCTCGGCTAGCGTGAAGATCACCAGTCCCGCCAAGAAGGAAGAGAGCACGATGCCCAGGGGCACCGCAGTGCCCCAAGTCATGGTTGTCCTCCCCTGACCGCCACCAGCGGCCAGCCGATCTGGCGCAGCTCATCCATCGGCACCGCCAGGAAGCCGAGCACGGTGGCCCCCAAGGCAAGCAACAGCGCCGCCCCGGCCATTCCCGGTGCGACCACTTGGCGCCGAGCACTGACGGTGCCGGAAATCAGCCCATCTCCCAGGACGCGAAACACGTAGGTTGCCGCTAAGAACGCCCCCGTCACCATGACCAGCACCCACCACCATTGGCCCGAAGCCATGGCCGCCTCAATGAGCAACCACTTGGCAATGAATCCCCCGCTGGGCGGCAAGCCAATGAGGCTGACGCCCGCCAGGCCGAGGGCAAAGAACGTTACCGGTTCGCCTCGTGCGGCCCCGCCCAGCTTGTGTACTCGATCATGGCCGTAGTAGCGCAGGATATTGCCCGCACAAAGAAACAGCGCGGATTTGGCGAGCGCGTGGCTCGCGATGAACATGAGCACTCCGAGCCAGGCGGTCTGCGCGGCCACCGTGTCCGCGAGGGGAAAGACCAAGAACAAGTAGCCGATTTGGGCAACGGTGGAGTAGGCGAGCAGCATTTTCAGCCGTTCCTGACGCAGCGCCTGAATCGAACCCCACAAAATGGCGGCGGCGCCGAGCGCCCCGAGGAGCTGACCGGGAGCCGGCACCGCGATGGGGAAGAGCTGCAACCACAGGCGCACGAGAATATAGAACGATGCCTTGACCACCAGGCCCGAGAGCACGGCACTCACCGGCGCCGGCGCCGCGCCGTGGGCCGCCGGAAGCCAGAAATGCAGGGGAAACAGCGCGGTTTTCAACATCAGCCCGGCGAACATTGCCGCCATGGCTACCCAGGTCACGGTATCGGGCTGGACCTGCGCCCCGAGGCTTGCGATGTCGAGGACGGCATATTGCCCGTACAGCAGGGCAACGCCGAGCAGGTAGCTGGCCGAACCCACCAGACTGACAAGAAGATAGCGCAGGGCGCCGGTCAGGGCAGCTCCCCCGCCAGCCAACGCGACCAACGCCACGGCGCTCAGGCCAACCAGCTCAAGGGTGACGTACAGATTGAAAATGTCACCCGACAAGAACAACGCGTTAAGCGCTGCCCATACGAACAGCCAAAGGGTCCAGAAGTACGCAAGGACAGACACGGCGCGGAAATAGCGCAATCCATACAGGCTCACACCCGCTGCAACGGCTGCGGTGATGGCGAGCAAGATGGCGCTGAGCCCATCGGCGTAGAGATCGATACCGAGCGGGGCCCCCCAGCCGCCAACGGCGTAGCGCTGCACGCCCGTTTGCGCGATTCGTGCGGTCAGGGCGGTTACCACGGCGAGCGTGGTCAGGGTCGCTGCTGCGCCGACAAAGGTTGCGCGGCGAGGCCATAACATGGTGAGTGCCGCCCCGACCAGCGGCACCACGATGGCCCAGATTGGGCAGGACACCGCGACCGCCAAGGCAATCACGCACGGTCCTCGTGATCGCCGGGGAGTGCTGCCTGACCGGTTTCGACCGCCACCCGCACCGAAAGCACCAAAGCCACCGCACTGGCGCAAACGGCAACAACGATGCCGGTGATGACCATGGCGTGGGGTACCGGATCCGCAACCCCTGGGGCGCGGCGCGCGAGGGCGATAAAAACCAGGAAAATACCCCCGCTCATCACATTGAGCGCGATAATCTTGCGCAACAGATGGCCGTACACAATGGCGCCGTACAGGCCAATGCCGATCAGCAGCACACCGGAAAGGGCATACCCTAGGAAGGGGTTCACAAACGACCCTTTCTCGTGCCTGACTCGTCCGAGAGCGGGCGGCCACCAGCGTACAAGGAAACCAGGATCACGCCGATCGAGATCATCGCGGTCGCTTCGATCAAGAGTATCAGCGCCTTGGCATGGGCTTGCGGATACTCGAGAAAGTGCCTTCCGAGCCCTATCATCGTTACGCCCACCGCAAGGAACAGCATTGGACCTGAGACCACCGCGAGCCGCAGTGCCCAGCCAGGCAAGCGCGCCAATGGATGCCGACCGGCCAGCGACAGCAGGACACCGAGTGCGCCGAGCATAACGCCCGCCTGAAAGGCACCGCCGGGTGCGTCGGTACCGGCCCAGAGCAGGTATCCCGCGACCAACACCATGATCGGTCCGACCGTACCGACAAAGCCCTGTAACATGGGTCCGGCAGCATTCTGCGGAGGTTCCGGCGCCTCGCCCAGCGACCAGACCGCGGCCACGGCCAGCAGCAGCACGCCGATCTCCAGCAAAGTGTCGTACCCGCGCGCATCCAGCAGCACGAACGTGACCTGATTAGCCAGATCCCGCTGTGGCGTTTGCCTTGCCACCTCGGGCGCCAAGCCGGCCGCCTCGTGTGGCAGCGTCACCACGGCCGCGGTCAACCCCGCGACGGCAATCAGCACCAAGCCCGATGCAGCCCAGGGCGAGACTGCTCGGTGAGAACGGCGGGGAGGAGGGTGAGTCATCCATCGCGGGTAGTGGGACGTGCGTCGGTCGCGCCCGGGTCGCGTCCGTGCGAGCCGCTCGCGCGCAGACAACAAGAGCGCGCCCATGAGCCCGGAGCCGATCGCCGCCTCGGCCAAGGCCACATCTGGCGCGGCCAGACGGACCCAAGTCAGTGCCAGCAGCAAGCCCAGGGTGATGAACAGGATGATGGCTTTGAATAGGTCCGCGCTCATCACGGCGCCGAGCGCCACGGCTGGCAACAAGACGATCACCACCAGGTCGAAAGCCGCATTCACCAGTCCTAGCGCGTCCACGGTTTCACTCCCTTGCGTTGGGCCGCCTGCGCAATGAGAAACGACGTGGTGGAACTGGCGACCATGACCAGCAGCCAAATCAGCAGCAAGGCACACACCTCACTCCACGACCCAGCCTGGAACGACAGCGCCAGCAGCACCAGCGCGAGCCCGACGTTATCGCCTTTGGTTAACGCGTGCAGTCGCGTGTAGATGTCCGGAAAACGCAGCAGGGCGATGGTGCCGGCGCAGAAGAAAAACGCGCCGAGCACCAGCCCCACCCCGGTCACGAGATCAATGGCCTCCATTAGCGGGGCTACTCCTCGCCAGCGGCACTGTGGCGGACAAAGGTAACGGCTGTTATCGCGGCCAGCAACGCAAAAACCAGGGCTACAGAGCGCAAGGCGGCCTGGCCGCTGGCCTCAGCGAGCAGGCACAGGATGGCCACGGCGGTGGTGCCAAACAGTTGTGCCGCTATCATCCGGTCGAAATCCGTCGGGCCGCGCACGACCCGGAGCAACCCGATGGCCAGCATGAGCAGAAGAAACAGACCGATACCGGTATACAGTAACCCCATGTGATATCACCTGATTGTCGATTGAATTACGTCCCTCGGGGGTGGTGTGAGTCGTATTGGGCGCGCTGCAACCCAGTGTTGAACCCGCGGCGCCCCAATGCACTCGGGCAGCCCTTTAAGGAACTGCCGTGTGTGGGTCCGGCGCTGGCAGCGACAAGCCGAACAGTGCCGCGGTCCGCGTCTCGAGCAGTCGCAGATCTCGCTGAAAATCCCCAAAACGGTTGAGCGCGTGCACCTGCAAGCGATTGTCGGCGAGTTCGACCACCAGGGTGCCTGGGAGCAAACTAGCCGCAGTGACGAAGGTGAAACGTGCCGGGCCCGGCGGCAGGCGGACAAGCATCTCGATGATGACCGGCGCCAGCCTGCTGTCGCGGCGCAGTGCGCGCCACGCGACGTCTATCCCTCCGCTGAGCGAGTGCCAGGCGAAGAAAGGCAAGAACCTCAGCAACCCCGGTAAGCTCAAGACACCGCCCTGCGTGCGCGCAACGGTCCGCCACAGCGCCGCGAGCGCCACCACCGGCAAACCGATACCCCAGGAATCCTCGGCCGCGCCCGTGATCGCCCACCAAACAAAGGAAAAGGTGAGCGACCAGAGCACAAAACTAATCACGGGGTTGCCGCGTTGCGGAGCATCGGTGGTCATCATCGCCTCGTCCGGCGCCTGGGCTTACTCTAGGCTGCAGGAGAGCATATTGACACGTAGGCTCACCTTATCCAAGCACTCACAAGCGCGATGAGCGGGGCGTAGCTCGAGGTACCTGTGTCATAGCCGGTGGCGGCCAGCCGGCGCAACTGTTCAGGCCGGTTGACGAAGTGCTCGACTCAAGCGCGATCCGAATGTGTCAAGGTAGGTCCACGCCGCGGTGCGGCTACCGTTTGGGGCAGGCGGTAATGAGGGTCTAGCGCCTTGCAGGCGTGCGCGCTCTGCCTCAGAGGTTGTGAAAAAACCTGCTACACCACCCGATAGCGGCGTTGGGCGGTGCTCGCTCCTCGCCTATCTATCTGATATGTCTCGTCGCTGCGCGCCGTCCGCCTTGCTCTCGGGCTGCTCGCGA
>JAGTVB010000080.1 GCA_018224385.1 Gammaproteobacteria bacterium | reverse complement strand
GGGGTGCCGCCGCTTGAATTGACGTTAAAGAGATTTTCCAACAGCCCAGTTTTGTTGGCCTGCGCGGCGGTGTCAATCGGTAAACTGATATCATCGATGTCGCGCACCGGCGTTTGAATGCTGTTGTTGTTATGCAGTGAGGCCAGTCCCATGCGCGACGTGGAACCACTGATGAGCTCGGAAAGCGCGCGTTTGACCACGTACTCACGTTTGCGATAGTAGCTGTACCAGTTGGCATAGTTGGTCTGTGCCGTCGCTGATAGGATACTGACGAGCACCTTATCATTATCGGTAATCAAACACTCGCCACTTTGATACGCACCATCCTGATTGGTGTCTTGCCAGGGATAATAGTAGTGGCTGCTGAGATCCTGAACGGTGCCAGAATAATAATAAGGGTTTACGCGCGCCGCATTGAGCGGCATGCTGGTCGGATACGCATTGCCCGCACTATCGACGCCGCGCCAAGCCACATAGGTCACTCTAGGATCGTAAGCAAGCACGTTGTAACCGACACAAAGGGCTCGGCGCTGGATATCATCATTCGGCGTGAAGTCAAGGTTGCCGGAGTTATATCCCGTGCCGTGCACGGCGAGCGCCCGGTTCGATTTCAAAATCTCCCAGTCCATGCTGCCCGAATCGTCGATCATGAACAGGATATTGGGCTGCACCGTCGTCGAGAGAAACAACGGACTCGTAGCGAGCTCACCGGGGCCGGCGACAGCGCCGGTGACGCCGACCAGCAGGGTTAAGCCAAGCGCAGGTTTTTTCGTCAGCGGACGGCTTGTGCGGTTAGAACGCATAGTACATCGGCCTTCGGTTGAGCAGCGCCGAATCCCGGCGTTTCAAAGTGACCTCAGGGGTCATTGGCCTCGCCTTGGATAGGATCAGAGCACACGTCCGTAGTAGCTGCGTAGCAGCACGCTGGTGGTATCGTCCCCGCTGCCGGTGCCCCGCGCCGTGAGGCGAAAGGTAGTGATATCACCCCGGCCTCGATTGCCGCCATAACCGCCGATGTTGAGCGCTCCTTGGACGCCGACCAAGGTTCCGACTTGCTGGACGAAATAGCGTGAAGCGTGACTGCCGGGGATAGTGGGTGCGGCGACCGAGATGGCCGCGCTGGTCCAGGTAGCCGACGCGAAGGGATCGGGGGGTGCATCGTTGCGACCAAAGAGACCATTGGTACCGTCAAAGGCGCCCATCGTGACCACGCTCTCGATGAACGCCTCGCCGGCACGCAAAGCCGATTCCGCCGATTGAAATGCGATGTTGCGCTGGCGCAGATTTCCAGCCATCTTCTCCTCAAGCGTGGTGCCTTGCATGGCCGTGACGCCAAGCAAGGTCATAACCAGCAGAATGACCAGGCTCACGATAAGCACTGCGCCCCGTTGGATATGAGGTGGCGGGTATGGCGACGAACCATTAGGCATGGCGGTGTCCTAAGCGGCCCGATTGCGAATGGTGATGGTGCTGGTGAAGACCTGACGCAGCCTGCGTTCGTTGGCAACGACATTGGCGTCCATGTACGAGACGGCCTGGGGATTGGTGGTGAGGTTATCTTCGCGGCTTCGCACCAGCAGCGACACCCGCACGCTTACCACCGCGTTCATGTCGGCGACGCCGTTGGCAGCGATGTACCGGTTGGCGGTGCGATCCCCGTCGGTATCCTCGCCGTAGAGGATCTGCAGGTTCTCGATTCCTTCGGCAAGCTCGAGCGACCCACTGCCGTCATTACGAAAAAGCGCGGGCTCGCCGCCGGGATTATTGGCGATGAAGTACTGGATCTCACGCAGTCGATAGACACTGGCCTCCTGGCCGTACACCTTAGAGAGGCATTGCGCGTTGCCGCCGCCGGGGCAACCCGGATTGGTGGCATTGTAGTTGCCAGGAGAGGTAGTGTTGCCGGTGTTGTGCACAAGCTGTCCCGAGCCATCGGGGTTGGAATTTGTAATCTGAAAAATGTCGGCTTTTTCGCAGTCGCTCACCACTACGATGTCACTTTGGTTCAGACCGTTGCCGGCCACCACTTTCACATCGGCAGATGCCTGCGGGCCATAAGGGGGTTGCAAACTGAGCGCGGTATCGAAGGCGCTACGCAGAATCAAGCTATCCGGATTGGATCCCCCTTCGGTGCCAACTACACCTCCGGCACCAAAGTCGATGTACCCTGCCCCGCCAGCGGGATCGAGATTGTTGGTGACATCGGCAAAATTGGCACAACCCCAGAAATCGGCCATACGGATGTCGCGGCTCAAGAACGCCATCGCGAAGCGGCCATTCTCCTGAATGCGCGAGATCCCTTCATGCACACGGTTGGCTTGAGTGGTGCCGAGGTAGACTTGGAGGACACCGCCGAGCAACACGAGACTGACAGTGAGGGCCACCATGATTTCCACGATGCTCACGCCGCCTTGCCGGTGAGCACGGGCGAGGGAAGCAAACGGACGGGCGTTCACGGCTGAAAGCTCGTCACGAATTGTTGCAGTGGGCTACCGTCGCGACGCTCATCCCACCAAATCTTAATCGTGTACTGGGTCCCGGCTGCGTCGCATTCGGGCGCGGCGGCATCCGCGCCATCGGCCGGGGTGCTGTCAATACAAACGACACCTTCTCCGGCCGGGAGCCGGACCGCCAGGTCTGCGCGCCATTCGGCCACGTCGTGACTGGCCATGGCAGTGACCGAACAGCCCGTGCCTTTGCAGTTGGCGTCGACCGCCGGCGAGGCCGGGTTATCGTAACTTCCCGTCGCGACGGACGGTAAGTTGGCACGCATGCGATCCGCCAAATCGTAGGCAAGCAAGCTAGCCTGGCTGCGAAGATAGGCGCTGTGATTATTGCGCATACCGGCGGCATGCAGCCCCGCCAGCCCCAGTAGACCAATCGATAGCACCAGCATGGCAACCAGTACTTCGATGAGGGTAAATCCCCCCGGCGTCATTTTGTAATCTGTGCAGAAGACGCCGCGCATGGTAATGTGCGTGCTTACAAACAGACCTTGCGCGTGACGGCGACCCGCCCGGCCACCGAAACGTCGATCGCGCGCCCGGTCTCGCCGCTGCGGCTATCGCAGAGAGAAAAGGTGTCGTTAGGACTTGCTCCCACTAACAATCCGCTTGGCGCGTACTGAAAGCTTGACTTGCTACCCCCAGAAACGGTGGTGGTACCATCAAAGGCACCTTCGACGCGCAACTCTTCTGCACCACCGTCATTACTTCCATTCCCATTGCTATCCACCCAGACCTTCCAGCCGCCAGTCCAGTCGGTACCTGTGTTGCATTCGATGGTGACGTTCCGGCTGCGCTTTATGGCTTCGCTGCGCGCCAGGTTGATCGCAGCGACAAATGCATTGGCCTGAGTAGTGAGACGACTGTTCATCAGGGCGTCCCGGAAACTGGGAACGCCCATGGACAACACGATGGCGGCGATCGCCACTGCAATCAGTAGTTCGACTAAGGTAAAACCCTGCTGTCGCTTTCTGCTCATACCGACTCATGTATCGGCAGAAAACGGCGCGATCTATAGTGATCTGTGACGGGCGGCGTGATTCTGCCGATGAATGGACCTCAATATGGCCGCTCGTTACCTTTTGTAAACTTCAAACCAGGCAGGAAAAGAAGCTAAGGCAATATGCAAGTGCAGCAGCGAATTGCCGCAACGCGCACGTTGCTGTAGCTACAGGCAATCTGTTCGATACGAAGTCAAGGGTTCAGAGAATAACGCTACTAATCAGCGAGATATTTCCGACAGACGACTTGCTCGCAAACGCTCCTGCAGCCGTTCCACCCACACATGCATGAGTGTTGCGTAGCCTGATGCGCGAGAAAAGATAAGCTTTGCCACCGCCTCATGATAGGTATGCGAGGTCAGGTTCCGGTCATCGGCCATTTGCAGCGCTTGGCGCGCCTCCGTTTCGTTCAGTAGCGCTGACCTCAGGGCAGCCCGAATGACCGCCTTTGGCGAGGTGGCGTCTATTCCTTCCATGTCCTGGAGATAGCGCTGGGTCGCCTTCCACACCGCCTCGAAGCTATATTCGAAACGCTGAATAGCCGCATCCCGTTCGATCAGCGAAGGCGCGGTGAGCTTCGCTAATTCTTGAAAAGTGGCAAGGGCTTTCTGAGCTAGAGCGATTCGTTCACTTACTCGTTCCATCGCACCCCTTCGCTGATCACCCGCGACCGAAAGGCATCCGACACTTCGCTAAGGTCAACCACGTCCACGTCGTAGATGATTCGACTCTCTTCGAGCGCTTCACGTAGCTCGGCTAACAAACCCACCGGCAAAGGCTCCCGGGGGAGGATACCAACATCGATGTCAGAATAACGCCCTGCCCCGCCGGTCGCTCTCGAGCCAAACAAGAACACGTCTGCCCGATAACCACGCAACTTGGACAACACAATGCGGCGGGCCTCGGCTAGATCCCATTCGGGCGCGGGCACCAGCCGATTTTTATCTCGTAAAGTAGCTACGGATCACTCCCCGAGGAGTTCTCACGCATCGGCAAGCTGGACAGATCGATCGACAGGCCGGGGAGCGCAATAAGGCGGACCTCTGCCAACGAAACCGGTTCCGTGCTGGTATACGCGTCTTTACTCGGATTACGGTACCGAGTGATCTGACGACTCGTTAAGTCGATTATCCAAACCTCTGGAATGCCGGCACGGGCATACAGAGGCAGCTTGATGTTAACGTCATAAGCGAGCGTTGTTTCCGCCACTTCAATGATCAAGAGCGTATCCTCGGGCCGAGGGTGGGCACTGCTGTAGCTGTCGGCGCGGGGCTTGAGCAGTGCGACGTCCGGCTGCGGCATGGTGTGTTCGTCTAGTGCAATGGGATCTTGGACGGAGACTATCGCCCGCTCACCTGCAGCAAGCGTCAGGAGGTAATTCAAGCGTTTCACTACCGCCGCGTGACGGCTCCCGATTGGCGCCATGTCGATCAAATCTCCCTCGATCAATTCCACCCGTGCATCGTCGCCGAGAATGCCCGCCTCCCCGATGCGTAGGAACTCATCGAGCGTCAGCCGATGACGCTGCGCAAAACGCTCTGCAGCGATACTCATCCTCACCTATTCCCAATCATGCCGCATAGGCCTCAAAACGACACGAGACATCATGTCTTTGCCTGCCCTCCTCAATGCGGCTCTGTGTTGT
>JAGTVB010000079.1 GCA_018224385.1 Gammaproteobacteria bacterium | reverse complement strand
CCGTTTCGTACACCGCAAAAATGGACTATCCCTTTGTGGATAAAGTTCCCGGTGGGCGCAGTGATGGACGGGCTGACCGCGGGGCTTCTCGTGGAGCCCGGGTGCCAATGGGCCGTTGCCGAGGCGAATCGCTTCCTAAAATGGTTCCTCAGGACCCACAATCAATGGCGCTGCAGAGGGGTTGCCGGTCCCTGCAGGCGTCCGGTCGATGTTTAACTGAAGCCATAGCTCGAGGAGCGCCGCATGCCATAGCTTGGCGCCGCGCAATGGCGTCATGTTTTGCTCCGGTGCGCTGAGCAGTCGCGCGACGTAACTCATCGAAAAGACATTCCTGTCTCTGCACGCCTTAGATGTCAGGATTTCGCGCATAAATTCCAAGAACGGTCCACGGATATACTTGAGAGCGGGTACTGGAAAATAGCCCTTAGGTCTGTCGATGACACTGTCTGGAAGTAGTAGACCGCGCGCGATTGTCTTCAGCGGCTGTTTTCCGCCCCCTCGTAACTTTAAATCAGGAGGCATGCTGGCAGCTAGTTCAACGACCCGGTGGTCGAGATAGGGAACACGGGCTTCAAGGCCCCAGGCCATGGTCATGTTGTCAACACGCTTTATCGGATCGTCAACAATCAGCATGTTCGCGTCCATTCGCAGCACCCGGTCCATGAAGGTGTCCGCCCCCGGCTGCGCAAGCCTCTCTGCGATGAGTTTTGAGGTATGATCATCGCCATAGAAAAGCGGCGTGACCGTTTCCAGGAACTCGTCATGGGTGCGGTCGAAGTAATGCGTACGAAACCGTTCGAGATCCGTTCCCAGTGTCATCTCCATACGGTGATACCAAAAATAACCACCGAGGATTTCATCGGCCCCCTGGCCCGTTTGTACGACCTTGATATGTCTGGACACCCGTTCGGCGAGCAGATAAAAAGCGATTGCATCTTGGGCCACCATAGGCTCGGCCATGGCCTGCACGGCTTCGGGAAGGCGTGAGAGCACTTCGTCATTGCCAATCCTGTCCTGATGATGGAGCGTCGAGTAGCGCTCGGCGATCAGGGAGGAATATTGAAATTCGTCTCCAGACTCCTCGGGGGTGTCTTCGAATCCGATGGAGAACGTCTGGATATCTGAAGCGCCCGATTCTGCAAGCAGCGCCACCAGTAGACTGGAGTCGAGCCCGCCGGACAGCAGAATCCCGACGGGAACATCGGCAACCCGAAGTCGGCGTTGCACGGCCTGGCCTAGCTCATGATGCAAGGCTTCGATCCACTCAGCCTCCGTTCGGGGCACCGGC
Source organism: Gammaproteobacteria bacterium (assembly GCA_018224385.1). GTDB lineage: Bacteria > Pseudomonadota > Gammaproteobacteria > HK1 > HK1 > JAGTVB01. The sequence continues at coordinate 3,580 of JAGTVB010000079.1, read as the reverse complement.
GGGCGTTTCGCCTCGAGGCGCCAGTAGTGCTGCGAGACGAGCTGTCCGTCTGCACCTATCTTCATCCAGGTTGCCGGGGGTAGCTTGCGGATACCTTTCAGAAGGGTGCGTGGAGCCGGCACCACAGCATGCAGCGTAACATGGTGGTGCAGGCTTACAGGATCAATGCGCGTATCGATGCCGCCAGCAACAAGTAATGCCTGAACCGTGGAGGCGATGCGTAAGCATTCAGAGTTCACACTGTAATAAAGTGGCTTTATTCCGAGCCGATCCCTAGCTATGAACAACGCTTGCCGGCTGGCGTCCCAAAGAGCAAATGCAAACATTCCGTGCAGATGCTCTGGGCAGCGCTCACCCCACTCGGCATACGCTTTTAAAATGACCTCGGTATCGCTGTCGGAAACGAAAACGTGGCCGCGGCCCTGCAATGTCTTGCGCAGCTCTCGGTAGTTATAAATAGTCCCATTGAATACGATGGCTCGGTTACCGTCGATCATCGGTTGATGGCCTCGCTCTGAGAGGTCGATGATCGCCAGCCGCCGGTGGCCAAGAGAAATAGGCCCAGTGGTGTACAGGCCACCACTGTCGGGCCCGCGCCGCACCAGCGCACTGACCATCCGGGTCAGGACGAGCCGATCCGGCTTATTTCCATCAAAGCGAAGTTCCCCACAAATTCCACACATGAAGATAGAGGCAATTTGAACGGTTGCGGTGGCATAATAGTGGCGAGTGATAGCAGCAGAGAATTATACGCTGCCGGCTTCTGAAATGCTTTGCGCGCAGGCAGCTGCTTCAGTCACCCATCATCGCCGCCCCTTTATGTTTGCGGTGCCCTTTATTGGGGCATATAATCACCGGGGAAGGGTGGCCGTTCTTGTGTGGCCGCCCTTTTTGTTTTTCGAGTGAACGCAGGTATTGGTCATGACCGACGCCCTAATGAACACCTATAGCCGCCTTCCGGTCACTTTCGAACACGGTGACGGCGTGTGGCTGTGGGACACCTCCGGCCGGCGCTACCTGGACCTCATTTCTGGCATCGGGGTTTGCGGCCTAGGGCATAATCACCCTCGTGTGACACAGGCGATTTGTGAGCAGGCCGGCTCCCTCGTGCATACATCGAATCTATATCGTATCGAAAAGCAAGAGCAGCTGGCCGTCCAGATCGCACAGCGCGCGCAAATGGATCGGGTATTTTTTTGCAATTCGGGCGCAGAGGCGAACGAGGCAGCAATCAAAATTGCGCGAAAGTTTGGACACGAGAAAGGTGTGGACGCTCCGCACATCATTGTGGCTGAAGGCGGATTCCATGGAAGAACGCTCGCCACTTTGAGCGCCACCGCCAGCCGCAAGGTACAAGCGGGCTTCGAGCCGCTGGTAAAAGGCTTTGTCAGGGTTCCCTATAATGATCTTGGCGCTCTGGAGCGAGTGGCCCGGAATAATCCCTATGTGGTTGCCGTTCTGCTGGAGCCGATTCAGGGTGAGGGAGGAATTAACATCCCGGGTGATGATTACCTGCCGGGGGTGCGCGCTATCTGTGAAGAAAACGACTGGCTGATGATGCTTGACGAGGTGCAAACGGGAATGGGTCGCACCGGCCAGTGGTTTGCTTGGCAGCAGCGCGGGTCTTCCCCCGATGTGATGACCTTGGCGAAGGCATTGGCCAATGGTGTGCCAATGGGAGCCTGTGTAGCGCGGGGTAGGGCGGCGAGTGTGTTTTCCCCGGGTTCACATGGCTCTACCTTCGGTGGTAATCCGCTTGCCTGCAGCGCGGCATTGGCAGTCCTCGAGACCATTGACGAAATGCGATTGATAACCCGGGCAAGGGAACTCGGGGCGCGTATGAGCGCCACATTGAGCGACGCGTTGCAGGGCGTTCGCGGGGTCTTGAGTGTGCGTGGTTGCGGACTCATGATTGGCGTGGAGCTGGATCGGCCGTGCGCGGGCGTGGTTCTCACGGCTCTTGAGCATGGGTTGCTCATTAACGTGACGGCAGGACGGGTTATTCGACTGCTGCCGCCGCTTATCATGGATGAGTCTGAAGCGATGGCTGCGGTTCAAGACATCGGGGGGCTAGTGCGCAAGTTTTGCGCCTAGCCACGCGCGGTATGGTATAAAGAGCCGAGCACGCCGAGGCCGAATTCTAGGGCCGGATTGGGCGTTATCGGGCAGGGTGTTTTTGCATCGAAGGCATAGGATTCAATACCCGGCACGACGCTTGTCTTGGTTGCACCCGGGCACCCTTAAATGCGCACTTTAGGGTCTCGAAGTGCTGGAGCTGTATACCAGGGCGTACTGGCCTGCTTCAAGCTTATGGGGTTTTCTGAAGTTCCGTTTCGGATCGAGCATCGAGTCGGATAGACGAACGAGAGCCGCGGAACGCCCTGAGCGTACCTTCGCGGAAGCCTGACAACACTAAAGAGGCGCGCGGTAGTGAGACAATTCAAGCCGGCAGCCAAAAGCATACCTCCTCGCCATTTTCTCACCCTCCTCGACCTGACCGCCGGGGAGTTGCAGGGCATTGTCCGGCGAGCCATTGAGTTGAAGGCATTGCATCGACTAGGGCAAGCGTACGAGCCCTTGAAAAACCGCGTGCTTGGCATGGTATTCGAGAAGTCATCGACGCGCACGCGGGTCGCGTTTGAGTCGGCCATGATCCAGATGGGGGGCGGCGCTATTTTCCTGTCACCGACAGACACGCAGTTGGGTAGGGGAGAGCCCGTCGAGGATACGGCACGGGTTCTGTCTCGAATGGTCGATGGGATTATTGTTCGCACGTTCGAGCAGCAAAAGCTCGAGCGATTTGCCGCCTGCTCTTCTATCCCGGTCATCAATGCGCTGACCGATGCCCATCACCCTTGCCAACTGCTCGCGGATATTCAGACCTTTATAGAGAAGCGAGGCGATCTTTCTGGTCGTACCGTGGCCTGGATCGGGGATGGCAACAACGTATGCCATTCCTATATCCATGCCGCACGCCAGTTCCGGTTCGATCTGCGTATTGCGTGCCCGGCTGGTTACGAACCCTCTGCCAATGTGTTGGCAGAGGGTCGCTCGCAGGTCGCCGTCGTTCGCGATCCAACGCAGGCTGTCAGGGATGCTGACTTAGTGGCTACCGACGTCTGGATCAGTATGGGGCAGGAGGAGGAACACGCCGAGCGGCTGCATCGATTTGCCGCTTACCAGGTTGATCAGAAACTCATGGCGTTAGCTAAGGCAGATGCCCTCTTCATGCACTGTTTGCCTGCGCACCGTGGCGAAGAGGTAAGTGCGGAGGTCATTGAGGGTCCACAGAGCGTGGTATGGGACGAGGCTGAGAACCGTCTGCACGCGCAGAAGTCCTTGCTTGAGTTTCTGCTCGCCCGCTGATCAACTGCTGCCGATAACTCGGGCCATGGTCATCGTTTCGTCAGCGTCACCATTCAGAGGTTAAAACCGCATCCAGAATCTGTAAGCAGGCAGTCGCCTTGCCTCAAGGGTGTGTCCGGCATGGATTCCGGACACAAGTCTCTCGATGTATTCACGACGTCCCTTGAGGCAAGGCGACTGCCTGCCACCCGGACGAAACGATGACCATGGCCTG
>JAGTVB010000078.1 GCA_018224385.1 Gammaproteobacteria bacterium | reverse complement strand
GCGCGGTATTCTTGCTGCACGGTCGTTCCAAACAGCGGGTCCTCAATGGCTTCCATGGCGTTGTCGATATCCTTCCAGTCCTCCTCGGTAAGCACGCGCTCTGCCAGGGGAAACACTTGGCTCTCCTCCACGTCGATATGTCTTCTTAGGGTCCTAACGTAGTCGCGGCCCTGAACCTCGAACGCTTCACGCTCCACGAGCACCTCACTCAGGACTGTACGCAGCGAATCCGCGAACTGCTTACCGCTTTCCGCCAGCGTTTTATGTTTTTGCATCAGATCCTTGACTACCAATCTCGCGCTCGGATCCCGTTCGATAAGTCGCTTGAAAATGAAATTCTCTTTGGGATGGTGAAACAGGTCGGGGTAATGGCTCATATACTGCATGATGTCCATCATCAGGATGTAATCCGGATTTTCACCCGCATGAAACAGGCCGAGCTGCGCTTCCAGTTCGTTCAGAAGCCTGGACATGTTGGCATGATCAGTTCGCAGTTTTTTAATGACATTGCCCATAGATGCCTCGTTACACGTGCTATCACCCTGCCACAAGCGGATATGCTGACGCAGCCTTCATCGGGGGCCGAGAGACCTCCCGGCGCCGCCTGCAGCCAGGTCCGGACCGGACTACCAAGCATGCACCGGACAGGTCGCATTACACTGCCAGCCTTGCCTCGAAAGTGTCAAGTCTAAGCGATGAACGTCCCATCCCGTCAAGGCATCGCCTCGCTCACCCCTGTCATCGTTTGTATTGATCTGGATCAACAAACCTGGTCAAATTCCTTCTCAGGTTAACGAAAGAGTTGTTTGTGATCCTTCAGCATTACGCGCCGAACTTATCCAGAGCAGCCGTTTCGTGCAAGAACTGCTGCCTCTCCGAGTTTTGCCTCCCCACAGGACTCAACGCCACTGAGCTTGAGCAGCTCATCAACATTATTCACCGCAGTCCGTCGCTCCCGCGGGGAAAACATTTGTTCAAGATTGGGGATCCAATTCAATCCCTCTATGCTGTGCGCTCGGGGTCGGTAAAGGTCTATGTTCCGACCGAACCCGGTGAGGAGCAGGTGCTCGGTTTCATCTTGCCCGGTGAGTTCCTTGGGTTTGATGGGATTGAGGCGCAGCATCATACCTGCGCGGCGGTGCCGTTGGAAACGACAACCGTCTGCGAGCTTCCTTATGATCGCCTAGAAGAGCTGTGCCACGCACTGCCGGCCGTCGATAGCCGGATTCACAAGCTCATCGGCAAAGAGATCACCGGCGACCACGAGATGCTGATACTGCTGGGAAAGAAAACTGCTGAGGAGCGACTGGCCACGTTTCTACTCAGCCTGTCAGTGCGTTTCAAGCAACGCGGCTTCTCGGAGCGGGATTTTAATCTCAGCATGTCGCGCCACGAAATTGGCAACTATCTCGGTCTAGCGGTTGAAACCGTGAGCCGGATTTTCGCTCGTTTCCAGGACGAAGGGCTAATCAGTGTCAACCGGCGCTACGTGGAGATCCTCGCTATGGACGAGCTAAAAAAGCTTGTGGGCGATTGCCCCATGGATGAGACCTGCGCTCGCGTCCGTGAGGCTCCTTAGTCAGGCCGCGTTACAAGCTGGCCCGACCAATTTTCCTAAGTTAATCTCAACGACGTTCCCAGAGATCATCCCCGAAACCGCCTGGTGGCGGAGCGTGATTGAGATCGGTGCGCGTCACACGTATAAGCAAATATCTGATTCGCCGGCAAACTCGAAAAAGGTCGCCGCCCCACCATACTCGATGCCATCGATGAACTCACTCGGTGTGAAGTCGAAGAGATCGACGGTCATCTGACAGGCGATCATCTTGACATCCGCCTCGATGCACAGGTCCCGCAACTCTTCAATGGTGGCGACACCTTTCGCCTTCATCTTCTTGCGCATCATCGCCGACATGACGCTTTCCATTCCCGGTAGCGCCGTCCCTATGACCGGGAACCACTTATCCATCCCGAGCGGCATGGGCATGCCGGGGTTACCCAACGGCGAAACCTTCAGGTTAAGTTTCTTGCGCAACAGCTGCAAGCCATAAAAGGTAAAGAACACCTGGGTATCGTAGCCCAATGCAGAAGCTGTTGAAGCCAGGATAAAGGGCGGATAAGCCCAATCCAGGGTACCCTTGGTGGCGATGATGGCAAGCTTTTTCTCAGTCATCTAATATATCTCCTCCGGCGCTTGGCACAAGCCACGCCTTACAGCATCAGCCCTTTCTTAGCAAGAACATGTACTTGCCGCCATCCTCGGCAGACTCCAAGAGTTCATTGCCCGTCTGCTTCGAAAAAGCCTCGAAATCCTTGACCGAACCCGGATCGGTCGCAATGATTCGAAGTATTTTGCCGCTTTCCATACTTGACAGCGTTTTCTTTGCTCGAAGAATTGGAAGCGGGCAGTTCAATCCCGATGCATCGAGCTCTTGATCAAATCCAGTCATGTCCCCTCCTGCTTTGCCTGCCAGAAATTTAGGGATTACTTATAAACCAATCGATTGCCCTATGCAACTAAAAGCACTCTGTAGAGCCCCGCATGGTTTAATCCCGGTATAAACCGCCCGAATGATTCCACCGAAGCAATCGGCACTGCCAAACGGAAGTAAGTTATAATATTCTAATGTTTTATTTTGGCAAGGCATGACTTTGCCACCGGCCCGAGCGGTTCATCGAGTTTTGCTGTCTGAGCCTGGATATAAACATGGACTACCTACCCATCTTCCTGGATATTAAACGTCAGTCGTGTCTGGTGGTGGGCGCTGGCGAAGTGGCCGCGCGTAAGTGCGCCATGCTGCGCTCGGCAGGGGCCATGGTGACCGTAGTGGCCCCCAATGCGTGTCGGGAAATCCTCGAGTTAGCGGATCGCGACGTCATCCGATACCACCAAAAATCGTTTTCCGCTGGCGATCTGGATGGGCATCGCCTGGTTGTCGCGGCCACCAACGATAGGGAGCTCAACCGCGTCGTCCGTGGACATGCCGAGGAACGGAACATGCTGATCAACGTGGTGGATCAGCCCGCCCTCTGCAATTTCGTAATGCCCTCGATCGTGGATCGATCGCCGCTTATGGTTGCGGTCTCCTCGGGCGGAGCGGCACCGGTGCTCGCAAGGTTAGTGCGCGCTCGGCTTGAGACCTTGATTCCCGCCTCTTTCGGCCGCCTCGCAGAGCTCGCCGGAAGATTTCGCCGCCAAGTAAAGGAGCGCTTCCACAGTATCGAGGAGCGGCGTGCCTTTTGGGAAAAGGTGTTGCAGGGACCGGTCGCCGAGATGGTGTTTGCAGGTCAGGAACGGGCCGCGCAGCGGGCTCTGGAGGAGGCAATTGAACACGCATCGGAAACACCCCAAAACCGGGGGGAAGTATACCTCGTTGGCGGCGGACCGGGTGATCCTGATCTGTTGACATTTCGCGCCCTGCGGCTAATGCAGCAGGCGGATGTGGTGGTTTATGATCGTTTGGTGGCCCCCGCCGTGTTAGAGCTCACGCGTCGCGATGCGCAGCGCATCTATGTCGGCAAGGAGCGGGCGAATCACGTGATGCCCCAAGAGGACATCAACCAACTGCTGACACGGCTCGCTCGTGAAGGCAAGCGCGTGGTGCGGCTGAAAGGGGGCGATCCCTTTATTTTCGGGCGTGGGGGTGAAGAGATTGACACCCTGGCCGCGGCGGGTATCCCGTTCCAGGTGGTGCCCGGCATTACCGCCGCATCAGGGTGCGCGGCCTATGCCGGGATCCCCCTGACGCATCGAGACTTCGCCCAATCCTGCGTATTCGTGACCGGACACCTCCAGGACGGAACCATCAACATAAATTGGGAAGTGCTGGCGCAGCCGCGACAAACGCTGGTGTTCTACATGGGCCTGAGGGGGCTGCCCATTATCTGTGACCAGCTGGCAGCGCATGGTTTGCCGCGCTGTACGCCAGCGGCGCTTATTCAACAGGGAACGACGCCGAAGCAGAAGGTGTGGGTGGGTACGCTGGAGACACTGCCAACCCTGATCGAGCAGGCCAAGCCAAAGCCGCCGACCCTGCTGATCGTGGGTGAGATTGTCAAGCTACACGAAAAGCTCGAGTGGTTTGAGCCACACGCGCGCGCCGATCCCCCGCACACCCTCACACCGGCGAAGGATTAAGTGGCGCCAGAGCTAGCGCGGCCCGAGCTGTTGCTGGGAGACTTTCGGTATAAAGTATTCGTCCGATGCATCAAGGGATACCTCATTCCCATCCCGATCGACGAGCGGCTGTTCATAGTCATT
>JAGTVB010000077.1 GCA_018224385.1 Gammaproteobacteria bacterium | reverse complement strand
GGCGGTCACGAGCGTACCATCCGCGAGTATCGCATAGGGTCGTCGGGGTTGCAGTTGGGAGAGCCCCTGCAAGACTTCGTCGGCCTGTTCTCGGGCGGACCGAGCTATGTCGGAGCGCCCGGAGCCCTGCTGCGTGCCAAGCATGACGAATTCGCCAAACGCTAGCGAGCGAATCCTGTTGCTCGTCCAGCTGCCCGGAGATGCCGCCTTGGCGACGGGCATCCTCGCAAGAACGGGCCTGCAGGTCGCATGCTGTTCCAATCTCACCGAACTCAACGGCGCCATCAGCCAGGGGGCTGGCGTGGTGGTCATTGCCCATGACATTCAGCATTTCTCCGACCTGATGTCGCGCCTCGAGGTGCTCGGGCGCCAGCCACTCTGGTCCGCCATTCCTGTCATCATGATTGTGCAGCCATCCCCTGGAGCCGATCTGAGTGACTCGAAGGCGTACTACGAGACCCCGCAAAGGGTCATCGTGCTGGAGCGGCCGCTGCGGGTGGCGTCCTTTGTCAGCACGGTGCAGATGGCGCTCCAGGAGCGGCGGCAGCAGTATCGCATTCGGGATCTCCTTGCGGAACGCGCCGCCGAGGTGCAACAGCGTGATCACTTTCTGGCCATGTTGAGCCATGAACTGCGCAATCCCCTGGCGGCCATCGTCAATGCGGCCACCGTGCTCGAACTGATGCCGGCAGAGGGGCCCGAAGAGACGGCGATGCGCAACATCATCGTGCGCCAGGCAAGCCAGATGAAGCGCCTCGTGGACGATGTGCTCGATATTGCGCGCCTCACCCGGGGCAAGCTTCGCGTGGCGAGACGACCCTTGGATCTTACCCGGCTGTTGCGTGAGCTCATCGAAGACATGCGACCCGATCTCGAACGCCGTGGGAAAGCTCTGAAAATCTCGCTGCCCGACCGACCCTTGTTGGTGCTGGGCGACGACCTCAGGTTAAGGCAGGTGTTCGGAAACGTGCTCACCAATGCCGCAAAGTACACCCACGGAAACGGGCATATCACGGTTACGGCGGATCAGGCCGGGGTCAGTGCCCAGGTGCGCGTTGGCGATGACGGCATGGGGATGACGCAGGAGATGCTCTCACGCCTGTTCAAACCTTTTGCACAGGCCGACACCACCGTGCATCTGTCAGAAGGGGGGCTGGGTCTGGGGTTGTATTTCGCCCACCGGCTGGTGGCGTTGCATGGCGGCGAAATTAGCGCCGCCAGCCAGGGGCCGGGGCAGGGCAGTGAATTCCTGGTCAAGCTGCCCCTGACGCACCAGGGAGAGAGTCGGCAGGCGCCGGCGATGACAGCCGATCCAGCCGATCGCACTCAGCGAACAGGCGCCCGCAAGCGGGTGCTGCTGGTGGAGGACAACGTTGACTCGGCAGTCGGTCTCAGGCTGGTGCTGATGGAGGCCGGCTATGAGGTGCACGTGGCCAACGACGGTTCTGCGGCCCTCAAGGCGGCCGCGAAATGCCATCCGGACGCTGTGGTGCTCGACATCGGCCTCCCGGACATCAACGGCTTCAAGGTCGCTTATCAGCTCCGGCATCAGCTTAAACTTGGGAATATTCCGATCATTGCCCTGTCCGGCTACGGGTCCGAAGCCTACCGCCACTGTTCCAGCGACGCTGGCATCGACCGCTACCTCATCAAGCCGACATCACTGGCCGACTTGGAGCAGGCCCTGGCGTGCCGTGACAACGATGGATAGCGCCTGCGAGCGGGGGGCCCCCAGGAGATCCAAACGCCTCAGCGCTCTTGTATCGGCACATATTTTCGTTCGTTATGGCCAACATAAATCTGCCGCGGTCGGGCGATGCGCGTGTTCGGGTCATCGTTCATTTCTTTCCAGTGCGCTATCCAGCCAGGCAATCGGCCCAGGGCAAACACCACCGGAAACATCTTCAGAGGGAATCCCATTGCTCTGAGAATGAGGCCGCTGTAAAAATCGACGTTTGGATAAAGCCTCTTTTCCAAGAAATAATCCTCCTTCAGGGCAATCTCCTCCAGCTTGATGGCAATGTCCAGCAAGGGATCGTGCTTTCCTAGCTTATCCAAAACGCCCCGGCTGGCTTCCCTCAGGATGGTCGAGCGCGGATCAAAGTTTTTGTAGACCCGATGCCCAAATCCCATCAAGCGGAAGGGATCATCTTTATCCTTCGCTTTGTCGACCCATTTACGAAGGTCGCCACCGTCGGTGTGAATCGCTTCCAGCATTTCGATGACCGCCTGATTGGCTCCACCGTGCAACGGTCCCCATAACGCAAGAACGCCGGCAGCGACCGTGGCAAACAGATTCGCTTGGCTGCTACCGACCATGCGCACCGTTGCGGTAGAGCAGTTCTGTTCATGGTCTCCGTGAATGATCAACAGCTTGTCCATCGCCCGCTCGACATCTGGATCGACGCCATAGTCTTCAGCGGGAACGGCAAACATCATGTGCAGGATATTCGCCGGATAACTCAGCTTGTTCAGTGGATAAATCTTGGGCTGACCGATGGATTTCTTGTACGAAAACGCGGCAATGGTCGGCAGCTTGGCCAGCAATCGGTGTATGGAGACCTGTACCTGATGCGGATCGAAGGGATCGAGGGAATCTTCGTAATAAGTCGACAATGCGCTCACCACAGAAGATAGCAGAGCCATCGGGTGAGCGTGCCGCGGCCAGACGTCGTAATAGCGCTTGATATCTTCCATGATCATCGTGTGCCGGCGCACGGAGCCCCCGAATTGTTCATATTGTTGCTCGTTGGGCAGCTCACCGTAGATGAGAAGATAGGCTACTTCCATGAAGCTGGCCTTCCCGCAAAGCTCCTCGATGGGATACCCGCGGTAGCGGAGAATTCCCTGCTCACCATCGATATAGGTGATGGCACTCTTCGCCGAACCGGTACTGCCAAAACCTTCATCCAGGGTGATCATTCCCGTTCGATCCCGCAGCTTTCGGATGTCGATTCCCAGCTCGCCTTCGCTGCCCCGCACGATAGGGAAATCGTACTCGATGCCTTCCAATGTTAACTTCGCACTCTTTACCGACATGGTGTTTGCCTCCATGATGCGTATTGTCCCCTGCACTCCCATCCTGTTTAGAGTGGGCGCATTGCCAGAAGTTGGCTTTTCCAAAGCGATTGTCGAACTCGGGCGTGGGGCAAGGCGTTTCCAGAATGCCGCCCGTGCCGGCCGAGCAAGGCGTGGCATCGCAGCCGAAATCGCCAGCGGAAGTCACGGATTATGTGGTGTTCCTGTGTGGGCGGCACGAGCGCTTTGGCAATAGGCTTGGACGAGCACGTGATTCCCCCGAGGCGATCGGTTCATGCTCGGTCACTTTGGAGCGACTGTTCGACATGTTGCGCCTCATCCCAAAACCGCATCAGGTCGGAACGGGCCTGCTGCCACAGTTCGGTTCTCTGACCTGCGGCCCGAAGCAGATAAGCGGGATGATAGGTGACCCGTAGCCGCGTGCCATCAAAGAGAAATCTGCCCAAGCGTGCCTCCGTGATGGGCAGCGGCACATCGAAAAGGGTCGCGGCCGAAGTACCCAGGGCGACGATCACGGCGGGTTTGGCGTGGGCGATGTCCGCCAGAACGGCTTTGCCAAAATGGCGGATCTCGCGAACCCTCGGCTTGCGGTTACGGATAATTCCCGCCTCGGCTCGCGCGATCGGTCGGTAGGGCACGGCATTGCTGATGCGAATGTGCACTAGGTCCGCGCCGGCTTCGCTTAGCAACTTGCGCAGCGTGCTGCCGGCAGCCCCGACAAACGGCCTGCCGACCTCGGCTTCGGTGGCACCGGGAGCCTCGCCGACCAGATAGAGATGGGGCGCTTCCGAAGGACCTTCCGGAGGCACGTACCGGCGATCGAATTGATCCGGATTGGGTTCCGGGAGTGGCAGTTTATCATCGGCTATTGACAGCATGGGTCGGTGTGCTCGTAGACGCGTGCAGCGGCTTCCAGAGGGCGTTTCAAAACCCCGGCGAGCGCATCAGGTTTTGAAAACCCTTTTTAGGGCTCGCCGACAATTCCACCTTAACAACGACCATCAGCCCAATCAATACAGGAAAAACCCTAGTAGCGCACCTTGTGGGTGCGATACCTCGTGCCGCACTGGGCTGCGGCAGCCACCGCAGGTCCGTGTTGGGTACCGCCCCGCGGGACCACCGCCGTTTGTGTAGCGACAGCCGTTCACACAGGGGGGGGGTTCCCTATAGGGTAGCATGTGGGATAGGACCATACTGATCCGTCTTTTTAGAAGATTTTTCCCGCAGCGGCAGTCGAGAATGCCTCGGGGAGCCATCGGCGCAGCATTTGTCGTTCTGAGAGGGGGTACTGGCATGGGACGTGGTTTTCGCATCGGTCGCGTGGCAGGCATCGATGTCCGCGTCGACTGGAGCCTGCTCATCATTTTCTTTCTTATCACCCTTAGCCTTGCAGGAGGGGTATTCCCTAGCTGGCATCCGCAATGGTCTCCGGGGCTGGCGTGGCTGACGGCATTTGCGGCCGCCTTGCTGTTCTTTACCTCAGTGTTTCTCCATGAGCTTTCCCATGCACTCGTGGGCCGTGCGCAGGGCATCGCGGTCAAGCGCATCACGCTGTTCATCTTCGGCGGCATGGCGGAAATGGAACACGAGCCCCACACCTGGCGGGCAGAGCTGTGGATGAGCATCGTTGGACCCATCGTCAGTCTGGTGCTGGGGGTGTTTTTCTTGATGCTGGCGGGGCTGATGGTCGGGCCCATCGAGGTGGATGCTGCCAACCCGCAGCAAGCCTTTGCCCAGCTCGATCCCATCGCCACGCTGCTCATGTGGCTTGGTCCCATCAATATTTTTCTGGCGGCGTTTAACCTGGTGCCCGGGTTTCCCTTGGACGGGGGGCGGGTGCTGCGGGCGGTGCTGTGGGGAATCACCGGAGATCTGCGGCGGGCGACCCAATGGGCCTCCCGATTGGGACAGGCATTTGCTTGGGTGCTTATCATCATGGGCTTTGGGATGATGTTTGGGCTGCGTATGCCCATCTTCGGTACGGGTCTGGTCAGCGGCATGTGGCTGGCTTTTATCGGCTGGTTCCTGCACAACGCGGCGCTGGTAAGCTACCGCCAGCTTCTGGTGCGCGAGTCGCTGGAGAACATTCCGGTGTCTCGGCTCATGCAGACTCGATTCGTCGCGGTGGAGCCCGATATGCGCTTGCATACACTGGTGGAAGAGCACCTCATGCCCAGTGGTCAGCGCGCCTTCCCGGTGCTAAATAACGATCGCTTTGTCGGTATTGTCTGCCTGCAGGATGTACGCAAGGTGAAACAGGATGCCTGGAGCGGCACCACTGTGGGCGACATCATGACCCCTGCGGAAGCAGTGGCGCAGGTGGCCCCGGACGATGATGCGGCCGATGCGATGTCGACGCTCTCGCAGCGCGGCGTGAACCAGCTGCCGGTCATCGACCATGGCAAGGTGCGAGGGCTCATCCGGCGCGAAGATGTCCTTACATGGTTGGCGCTGCGTAGCGGGGAGGATATGGGCGGCATGCTGCCGCCGACGGGGGCATCGGGCGGCAAACCCGTACGCTAGGACTCAGCGGCTGTTAGAAAACTTACGCCGCGCCCTGACTCGGGTATTCATGAGGAAGTCTCTTTTTGATGATCCCTGGAGCAAAGGAAAGCACAAACAACCTATGCAACCTGCTAAACCGTTGGCCCCCGAGACCCTGTATCGACGCTGCGATGCAAGCGAATTTTCCTTCGAGAGCACGGCCGAGCTTCAAGATCTCACCGAGATGCTGGGACAGGGGCGGGCGGTGGAGGCTGTGGAATTCGCTACCGCTATCCAGTTGCAGGGCTATAACTTATTTGTGCTCGGCCCGCCCGGAACGGGACGCCACAGCTATATTCAGCAGTTTCTCGCGCAAACGGCGGCGGCGCAGCCGGTGCCTTCCGAATGGTGCTACGTCAACAACTTCGCCCAGCCGCAGAAGCCGAGCGCTCTGGAACTACCGGCGGGACAAGGAAGAAAGCTGCGCGAGGACATCGAGGGGCTCGTGGAAGAGGCGCATACCGCCATTCCCGCCGCGTTCGAGAGCGAAGATTACCGCACCCGCCGGCAAGCTATTGAAGAGGAGTTCAAGGAAGCGCAGGGGAAGATCTTCGAGGAAATACAGGAGCAAGGGAAAGCCCACGGCATTGGCATTCTCCAGACGCCCACTGGGATCGCTTTCGCGCCCCTTAAGGACGACGGTGATGTGATGGGCCCGGAGGTTTTCAATAAGCTTTCCGAGGAAGACAAGAAACGCATTCAGGAAGAAACGAAGGCGCTCCAGAAAGCCCTCGAACGGGCGATGCAGACCACCCCGCAGCGGGTGCGCAAGGTTCGGGAGAAGATCCGGGCGTTGGACCGCGAAGTCACGGTGTTCGCGGTGGGCGGCTTGATCGATGATCTCGTGGCAGCCTACCGCGAAATGCCCAAGGTTGTGCGGTACCTCAAGGATCTGCGAAGCGACGTTATCGACAACGTAAACATTTTCCGTAAGCCGGCTGGCGAACCGCAGTCGGCGGAGGCTGAGCTTCCTGGCCAGCAGCCCAAGGAGTCCCCCGCATTGCGTCGCTACGGAGTCAATGTCGTGGTGGATCACGGCGATGCCACGGGTGCGCCAGTGGTATTCGAAGAACATCCCACCTATCCGTTCTTGATGGGCCGCATCGAGCACGTTGCCAGGCTGGGCGCTTTGCTGACGGATTTCAACCTCATCCGGGGTGGCGCTTTGCACCGCGCCAACGGCGGCTACCTGGTGCTCGATGTGCGCAAGGTGCTGATCCAGCCGTTTGCCTGGGAGGGCCTCAAGCAAGCGCTCAGCTCGCGGGAGCTGCGCATCGAATCCCTCGGCCAGGCCTACAGCTTGGTGAGTACGGTGTCCCTGGAGCCCGAACCGATCCCACTCAAAGTGAAGGTGGTTTTGATTGGCGAGCGGATGCTCTATTACCTGCTGCAGGCGTTGGACCCCGAGTTCAACAACTTATTCAAAGTGGCCGCGGACTTCGAGGATGAGATGGCGCGTACCCCCGAGAATTACCAAAGCCTCGCCCGCCTGCTGGC
>JAGTVB010000076.1 GCA_018224385.1 Gammaproteobacteria bacterium | reverse complement strand
CTCGGAAGAGCTTGATGCACTGCTCCAGAAGAGCTTGTCGCCGCTTCAGGCAAACGCCTTTACCCTGAGCATTTACTTCGGGCGTAACCTCGCCGCCCGTTATGACCGCCTGAGTCTGCGGCTCTTCAACCTGTTTCAGGCCCCTTTGCTGCGGGCGCAATTCGTGCGCGACGGCCATTGGGAATTACAGAGTATACGGGCTATTGCGGCCGCAGAAATTCCCTCGGAGCACCATCAGTTTGTCGTGCGGATGGCCAGGGAACATTTCGCCGGGCGCTGCCATCTGCCGCGAAAGCGACGCGCCCCGCACTATTACCTTGCCATTCTCTACGACCCTTCCGAGCAAGAGGCGCCGTCCAACCCGAGAGCCATGCAACGGTTCGTGCGCGCGGCGGAAAAAATCGGCTTGGGCGTGGAGCTCATCACCCGTGACGACTACGCGCGGGTGGCGGAGTACGATGGCCTGTTCATACGCACCACCACCAGCGTCACGCACTACACCTATCGCTTCGCGCGGCGTGCGGCGGCCGAGGGTTTGGTGGTCATCGATGATCCCGAGTCAATTCTCAGATGCACCAACAAGGTTTATCTTGCGGAGTTGCTGAATCGTCACCGTATCCGCACGCCGAAGACGTTAGTCGTGCATAAGGGCAATGTGGACGCCATCGTCTCGGAGTTGGGGCTTCCCTGCGTACTCAAGCAGCCCGACAGCGCCTTCTCCAGGGGCGTCGTGAAGGTGGAGCACCAAGCGGCGCTCAAGCAAACGGTGGCAAAGCTATTGGATAATTCCGAGCTCATCGTGGCGCAGGAGTTCTTGCCGACCGACTTTGACTGGCGGGTCGGCATCTTCGATCGGCGTCCCTTGTACGTGTGCAAATACTTCATGGCGCGGCGCCACTGGCAGATCGTGCATCGCCAGCCTGGCAGCGGCAAATGCCTGGAAGGCGAGGTGGAAACGCTCGCCGTGGAAGCGGCACCTCAGCAGGTGGTACAGACCGCGCTGCGCGCCGCCAATCTCATCGGCGATGGGCTCTATGGCGTGGATATCAAGCAGGTGGGGAGACGCTGCTACGTCATCGAGATCAATGATAATCCCAGCATTGACGCGGGCCTCGAGGATGAGGTGCTGAAGGAAAACCTTTACCGTATCATCATGAGCGGATTTCTAAAACGCATCGAGCAACAAAAGCACTTGCCGCCGGTGCCTCTATGAGCAAGCCCGGCGTGCTTTCCCTTTTTGGCGGCTACGGTATTGAAATGGAGTACATGGTTGTTGACCGGGAAACTTTGTGCGTGTTGCCCGTGGCCGATGAGATTCTGCGTGCCGTGGCTGGGGACTATGTCGCGGAGACCGAGCAAGGGGCGCTCGCCTGGTCGAACGAGCTGGTCCTGCATGTCATCGAGCTCAAGACCAACGGGCCCGCATCGACGCTGGAAGCGCTGCCGCAGGCTTTTGCGGCGGACGTAACGCGCATCGATTCACTGCTTGGGGCGATGGGCGGCCGGCTCATGCCAAGCGCCATGCACCCTTGGATGAATCCCCATCGGGAGACACGGCTCTGGCCCCATGAGGACAACGCTATCTATCGGGCTTACGACCGAATCTTCGGCTGTCAGGGGCACGGTTGGTCCAATCTTCAGAGCACCCATATCAATCTGCCGTTCGCCGATGACCAAGAGTTCGCACGTCTGCATGCGGCGATTCGTCTCCTGCTGCCCATCGTTCCTGCCCTGGCTGCAAGCTCGCCCGTGGCGGACGCGCGCCGCACCGGCTTTATGGACACCCGCTTAGAGGCGTATCGAGGAAATGCCGGCAGAATTCCGTCCATTACCGGACGTGTCATTCCAGAGAACGCCGCAGGGCGGGAAGATTACGAGCGCCGCATTTTGGCACCGATGTACGCGGATATCGCGCCCTACGATCCCGCCGGTGTCCTCCAGCATGAGTGGCTGAACTCCCGCGGGGCCATTGCGCGCTTCGATCGGCATGCCATCGAGATCCGTTTGCTCGATATCCAAGAGTGCCCGCTCGCGGACCTCGCCATCGCCGCGGCCATCGTGGCGGTTTTGCAGGCACTGGTCGCCGAGCGGTGGTGCGGCCTTGCCGAGCAGCAGGCGCACGACACCGAAGCGCTGGAAACGCTGCTGCTGGAGATCATCCGGCGGGGCGATCTGGGGTCCATCCATGACCCGGATTATCTCGGCAAATTGGGCTTTTCGGGCGCCTGCGCCACTGCCGGCGAACTGTGGCAGCATCTGCTGGAATCGGTGCGTCCCAGTCCGCTGGCGCCAGGGGCGCTTTGGCGGGCGCCGCTTGTCCTCATCTTGGAACAGGGTTGTCTGGCCCGGCGGATCGTCAAGGCGCTCAATCAAGGCCAACCCGCGTTCCGGGCGCGGCTGGCGGACGTTTATCGGGCGCTTTGTGACTGCCTGGCGGCGAGCCGGCTGTTTCGTGGGTAGTCTGCAATGGTGACGTTCTTTTTGTTCTTGGTCGGCGCCGCGCTGTTGGTATTCGGTGCGGAGTGGTTGGTGCGCGGCTCATCGCGGCTGGCGATCATTATCGGTCTTTCGCCGCTGGTGATCGGTCTGACGGTGGTGGCCTTTGGCACCAGTGCGCCGGAGCTGGCAGTCAGCGTGCGCGCGGCCTGGAGCGGTAACCCTGATATCGCGCTTGGAAACGTCGTCGGCAGCAACATCTGCAATGTACTTTTGCTACTCGGGCTGTCCGCGCTCATCGCCCCGCTGGTGGTGGCGCAGCAGCTGATCCGCCTGGACGTTCCCATCATGATTGGCGCCTCGCTGCTGCTCTACGGGCTCGCCTTCGACGGCCACATTGGTCGATGGGATGGACTGCTGCTGTTCAGCGGAATCTTGGCTTATACGACGTTTGCGGTGATTAAAGGGCGCCAGGAGCAGCAAGCGGCGGTCACGCAGGAGTACGATCAAGCGTTCAGCGTTACCCCGCGCCCGAGTGGGGCGATGGCGGTGATGCACAACGTCGCGATGGTCATAATCGGGCTTGGCATGTTGGTTGTCGGGGCGCATTGGCTGGTGGACGGCGCGGTGGTCGTGGCGCGCTGGCTTGGCGTGAGCGAGCTGGTCATCGGGCTTTCGATCGTCGCGGTGGGCACATCGCTCCCGGAGATCGCGACTTCAATCATCGCCACCCTACGTGGCGAGCGCGACATCGCGGTAGGTAATGTGGTGGGCAGCAACCTGTTCAACATCCTAGCCGTGTTGGGCCTCGCGAGCCTCGTTTCCCCGGACGGGGTGGCGGTGGCGCCGGCGGCGCTGCGCTTCGACCTTCCCGTCATGATCGGCGCGGCGGTTGCCTGTCTACCCATTTTCTTTACCGGCAACCGCATGGCCCGGTGGGAAGGTGCATGATGCTTCGCTTATGATCTTGCTTATTTGACTTACCTCGTGTTGGAGGCGATGCGCCATCCTGCGCTTCCGACATTCAATTGGGCACTGCTGGGTTTCGTGTTGCCACTCACCGCCGTAACTCTCGCCGTTTCGGTGTGGCAGGCTCGGCGGGCGAAACGGTCTTCGTAAGGGCAGTATTTAAGGCGCAAAAAAATGACCCCAAAAAATTTTAAAAAAATAAAACCCGGCGCCGCCGGGCTGGAATCAAGTTTGTGGTTGTTACGATACGACAAATCCAAGCAGGCAATCTGCTTGCTTCAAAAGTCAACGCGATGCGCAACTTTCCCGGTGCGACTTGAAGGGGCATAGCTATCGTCGTAGGTTGAGAGTGAAGAGATGACATCCCGGCCTGGAGAGGATAGGCATGCCCATAGACGAGTTTATCATCACGGTGTTTTGTTGGGTGGAAAAAGCGTTTTGCGGACGTGACGGACGGGGTGAAGTTGCGCACCCGAGGCTTTGCTCCTCGCCTGAGTGACAGTGAAGTGATCACGATGGAAATTGTGGGTGAATTGCTCGGCCAGGAGGGGGATGAAGCGATTTGGAAATACTTCCGGCGGCACTGGGCGGCGTGGTTTCCCGCTCTAGGGGACCCGCAGTACCTTTGTGCGGCAGGCGGCCAATCGTTGGCGGGTGAAGCAGCTGTTACATGAACGCTTGGTCACGGAGCTGGGTGCCCGTACCGCGGACGGCCATATCCTTGACGGGTTCCCCATCGCCGTGTGCAAGCTGGCGCGCGCCCCTCGATATCCTGCAGGCGATCGAGGGACTG
>JAGTVB010000075.1 GCA_018224385.1 Gammaproteobacteria bacterium | reverse complement strand
GTGCATCTCTCGTCGACCGATCGCGGCGCCTCCACCGTTCAGGACGTGATGGCCCGCAACGAGGTGAGCCTGCTGCTGAGTCTGTACGCCTATCAGGTCCTGCACGGGCTGCGGCGCTTGCTGGAGAGTCGGACACACCAAGGGTGGAGCCTGAGCCGGATGCGCGAACAGGTGCTCAAGGTCGCCGCCACGCTATCGCTGCACGCCAGGCGCATTACCGTTCACCTCGGTGATGCCGCCGACAAATGGTGGCCTACCTTGCTGAAGGGGCTGCCGAGACTGACCGCGCTGAGTTGACGCCCTGGCGAGACCACCACGGCACCAGAAATAGAGCGACCGCAGCGGCGGCCGGCGATCACGGCTGCTTTGACGGCTGCGATTGATTCCTGAACGTTATAGAAAGGCGGCAGAAAAGCAGTATTCAGGTATTACTCAGCGAGCTCTCACGGCGTAGATACCGATCCTGATGACAGAAGCCGCCGGGCAGCAGCTTCAGACCGCCCGATCAGGGCCCTCGTGAATGAGGCGGGGTCAGGTGTTGCACTCAGAATTTGCGGCCAAGCCGAGTGTTAGTCGGAAAGCGAGAAGAGCCCGTGCCTATTGGGCCATGTTCGTTGTCAAGAGCTCATCAAGCCATTCCGATGCCAGTTCTGTTGTTAGCGCTCTTGCGAGCGGCTCAGGCATGTGGAGCGACTCGGTTGCATGCTGGATATGCGAACGGTGATGCGACGTTAAATCCCTGAGTGCGTTGCCCAAGGCGGTGGCAATCACGCGATGCCCATACTCATCGCATGCCATCTCCCATGCCGATGGAGGGATCTGGCCCCATTCGCGTCGCATCATGCATAAATCCAGAATATCCTTGATGTGATTCTGATATCTATCGGCATTGGCCGTCAGTTTGGTGGCAAAGCAGCCCTCGTGGTTCACGCAAGGAATGGGAAAACATGTCTGTTGGGTGTCAGGCATCAAGCCGTCATTGGCAAAATTGATGATTTCGAGTTTGATGGGCCGCTGTGGGCCGTCCAATAACGCACGGATGGCATCGCGGTCAGCACGTATGTCCCGATTGTCCCAGAGCGGCAACTCCTCACCTTGGCGTAGTAGCTTGCCAAGGCTTATGTTTGTCACTGTGGACCTGGCGGCTCGATAAGCATCTTTGCCGATACAAAAAAGATCGATATCCACCGATTCACGGAACTCATCGAGTTCAAGGGCAATACGTGTATCTCCGCCGAACAGGATGTTGCTATCACGCAGGAAGTCAGGGTCAAATCTTTTAAGTATTGCTTCAATCGCTTGGTGGTGGGGGCGTGTGAACATCACGCCACGAGCATATGGCCGTGGCCATAAGTCTGGGCCAGCTCGGCAATCAGGGCGCGCTCGTGGTCGCGTAACCGCTCTTGCGCCACGAAACGCCATCTCTCTTCATAGAGATGGAATGCCACCTTGGGGTCAATATAATTGTCGGCACGGTCCCAAAGGATGGCATCGAGCTCTGGATAATCGTGACGATTGATGAGAGCGGGGTTCATAGATTCACCAGTGAAAGACTGGATGGCACTTCTAAATACTTGATACTATAGCCTCCTTCAGGCAGGACGTCAAAACGAGCCTAGCACATTGGGCAAGGGCCATGACACGCTGCCCTCTATGATGACGATGTCCTAATTCAAGCAATATGCGCAGCGCTGGACGGTCACATATTTACCGCTCGGCGGACACACGCCGGTTTGGGTCTATGGCGAAGACATACCGAACTGGCTGATCCGACTACCGTTAAACGTATCGCTGAACACGCGCACAACCCCGCTCTTCTCCGATCCGTCGCTCGGCCTCACCAAGGACGACGCCGACGGCACCTTGCCCTGGGACTGGCAACTAAGAATGTCATCGCCCGAACGAGCGATCCTGGAAGTCATGGACGAACTGCCCGACCATGAGAGCTTCCACAATCTCGACATGGTGTTTGAAAGTCTGACCACTCTTCGCCCGCGCACGCTTTCCGCGTTGTTGCACAGTTGCAGAAAGATTAAGGTGACGCGGTTGTTCTTCGTCTTTGCCGAACGCCACAACCACCAAAGGCGCAAACGCCTCGACCCGCAGGAATTTAACCTCGGAAGCGGCGACCGTGCTCTGGTCAAAGGCGGCAGGATACACCCTCGTTACCGCATCATGGTGCCGAAAGAATTTGCGATAACGGAGGCAGCCGATGGCGCGTGAAGATTACCAAGCACAGGTCGCCCTGCTCGTGCGCATCCTGTAGTGGCCAAAATCACTTGACCACTACACATCAGGAAAAACCGAGGAATACCGCTAGCGCTCGGTTCACGGCGACCATGGCGCCGTCGTCAAGGCGGCCAAACGTGTCTCCAATTTTATCCCGCTTCACGGTCATCGGGTTGTCCACCATGATCTGCGACCGTTGCTGCAGGCCATTCTCGGGCGAAGGCGCCACATCCAGGCGGATCAAGGGCGCATCGACCAAGGTGTTGGAGAGCAGCAGCACCGTGACAGTGGCGGTTCCAGCAAACTGGTCGGACTGGATGATAAGGGCAGGAAGCGGCTTCCCGAAATCGCCCGATATCGCAATGGTCACGAGATCACCACGCCTCATGCCTCTCCCTCATCACCCGGTTCGAGATCCTGAAGCGCCGCGTCCATGAAGTCCTGCAAGTCGAGGTCTTCTGCGTCGGCTGCCGCCACGATCGCGCATTGCCGACGAACCTCCTCGTCAAAACCTGGACGCCGGGTATCAGGAACCCAAATCTGGATGGGGCGCAGGCCGGCCGCTCGCAAGGTGTCACGATGTCTTTTCACCCGCGTATTCACATCGTTGGTCGCTACCATGATGCTCACCTCTCCGAACGTTTCATGTAACAGGATAGTGCGCTCAAAACGTTACATGCAACACCTCGCACGGATAGCGATGCCAAAGCCCCTACGCCAGCCCCCCCAATACGCAGCAACCCGGCAAGAAGCCGGGTTGCTGGTAATGAATATATCCCAAACTTCTGATTTAAATAACCATTACTGATAAGCAGGGACTTATCGATACCACCCCCATACAGCCACGAACCCCGACCTAGCCCGGAAATTGCACCAGACATGAAAAAAGCGGCTGAAAATCGGTTATAATTCAAGCTCCTACACAAGAATCACCGACCACAGCCGCCATGACAAAATGTACCACGCCGACCGCCTCCTTTCCACGCTGCAAAGGCCGCCAGGTTACTGCCGGTTTTGATGGGGGCGAGATCACCTCCGATAGTGGCGTCCTGCTGCTTCGCCAACTGGATCGCGAGATGGGCCTGACCCGCACCATCGCTCGCCGCCTCAATGACGCCCGGGCCTCTCGCCGTTGTCAGCACCGGGCCGAGACCATGCTCCGCCAGCGCGTCTTTGGTCTGGCGCTCGGCTACGAAGACCTCAACGACCACCACGCCCTGCGACGCGACATCGCCCTACAGACCGCGGTCGATACCGATGGCGTCCTGGCCAGCCAGTCGACCCTGTGTCGCTTCGAGCAGCAGGCCAGTCGCCAGTGGGCGGTGGCGATCCAGGAAGAGATCGTCGAGCAGTTCATCCGCTCCTTCCGACGGCCGCCGAAGAAGCGCTTGATCCTCGACTTCGATGCCACCGACGACCCGGTGCATGGCGAGCAACTCGGCCGGCATTTCTCCGGTTTCTACGACGGGTACTGCTTCCTGCCGCTCTACGTGTTCTGTGGCCAGCAGCTGCTGGTCAGCTATCTGCGGCCGGCCTATCGCGATGCGGCCTACCATGCCGGCGCCATCTTGGCCTTGCTGGTGCGGCGGCTGCGCCAGGCCTGGCCAGAGGTGAAGCTCGTGTTCCGCGGTGACAGCGGCTTCTGCCGGCCGCTGATCCTCGACTGGTGTGAACGCCATGGCGTCGAGTACATCGTCGGCTTGGCCACCAATAGCCGCCTCGAGACGCTGTCGCTGGACATTCGCTATGAGTCGGCGATCCGCTGGGAGGCCAAGCGTACCAAGCAGCGTCACTTCGGGCGCATCGACTATGCCGCCCACAGCTGGAAGCGCCCTCGACGCAAGGTGGTGGTCAAGGCCGAGACCAGCCACCGGGGCTTCAACACCCGCTACGTGGTAACCAACCTGCACGGCAGTCCGCAGTGGCTCTACGACCACCGCTACTGCCCGCGTGGCGACATGGAGAACCGGATCAAGGAGCAGCAGTGGCTGTTCTCGGATCGCACCAGCTGCCATGACTGGTGGCCCAACCAGTACCGGCTGCTGCTGGCCGGCCTGGCCTACCTGCTGCTGGAACGGCTGCGTCGGGTGTACCTGAAGCGCACCGCCTTCGCCACGGCCCAGGTCACCACCCTGCGCCTGAAGCTGCTGAAGATCGGTGGCGTGGTGATCCGCAATACCCGGCGCGTCCGCCTGATGCTGAGTAGCCACTACCCCGACCAGGACCTCTTCCTCAAGCTGGTCAAGAAACTGGTGCCGGGATGACTGGCACGGTGCTGTCCCCGGCACGGCATAAACAACGGGGGTAGGGGGGAGTGCGTCTTGAAGGCGGAAAATCGATCACAAAGTGACCAAATCTCGCTCCAT
>JAGTVB010000074.1 GCA_018224385.1 Gammaproteobacteria bacterium | reverse complement strand
GAAGCGGCGGAGCGCACCATCATGCGCACCAGCACCGCTAAGGCGCCGTGGTTTATCGTGGAGGGCGCAGATGAGCGTTACCGCAGCTTGGCAGTCGGCGCCATCATCAGGGATGGGGTTCGCAACCGCTTCGAGGAGCTCCGAATCGAAGACGAGCACAAGGCCAGTCTAACCCAGGCTGTGCCGGCACATCCTCCCGCACCCCCGATTATTCAGGGAACAGCCACCGCCCTGGGAAAAACAGGCACGCCGCTGCGCACGATCCTCAACTCCCTTGACATGGGCAAGTCCTTGGACAAGGCCGCCTATGAAATCAAGTTGAAGCGCTATCAGGCCAAGCTCAATCTCTTGCACCGTAATGCGTTGCAAGCGGCAACCTCCACGATTGTGGTGTTCGAAGGTCCCGATGCCGCAGGCAAAGGGGGTGCAATCCGCCGCCTCACCACCGCGCTCGACGCCCGTAACTACCAGGTCATTCCCATCGCCGCACCCACCGATGAGGAACGGGCCCATCATTATCTCTGGCGATTTTGGCGCCACCTTTCGCGGGCCGGGCGGGTCATGATCTTCGATCGCAGCTGGTATGGCCGGGTCCTGGTGGAACGCGTTGAAGGCTTTGCCAGCGATGCAGAACTGGCGCGCGCCTATGCGGAAATCAACGACTTTGAGGCCCAGCTGGTAGAGCACGGAATCGTGCTGCTGAAGTACTGGGTGCACATCACCAAGGAGGAGCAACACCGGCGCTTCAAGGCGCGCGCGGAAACGCCGCATAAGCAGTGGAAACTGACTGACGAGGACTGGCGAAATCGCGAACAGTGGGAAGCCTATGAAATCGCCGTCAATGACATGGTGGAACACACGAGCACATCCCTGTCCCCCTGGATCTTGGTGGAAGGAAATGATAAGCGCTTTGCGCGCATCAAAGTCTACAAGACCTTGTGCGCCAAGCTCGAACAGAAGTTAGACGCGAAATAGGCTTCTGCCCGATGCTTATACCGCTCTAGCCGTTGCGAAAAACGCTTGGCGCCCTGGGGGCGCGCGGGCGATCGGCGGGACGCGCGTGGGTTGCCGGCAGGCGTGTCATCGGCGATAAGCCGCGCGTCTCGAGCAAGTCGCTCATCGCAGCACTTGACTCTCGCTCGCTTTGACCCAATCCGGGCTTGACGCAGGTTCTATATTTTTAGATTATTGGAAACATGGATAAGCAACAAGTGATTGCGGCTTTGAGTGCCCTGGCGCAGGAAACGCGGCTCGATATCTTCCGCTATCTCGTTGAAGCCGGTCCCGAAGGTGTTGCAGCGGGGCAAATCGGCGAGCAGCTCGGCGTGCCCTGGGCAACACTCTCGTTTCATCTCAAGACGCTGCAACAGGCAGGTTTGCTGCAGCGCCAACGCCAGAGCCGCTCCATCATCTACTTCATTAACGTCACCACCATGGACGCGGTCATGGGCTACCTCACCGAAAACTGTTGCCAGGGACATCCGGAGACCTGCGGACTGGCGGTGCGCAAGCCCGCTGCAGCGGGCTCAGCCGATACGGCGCAAAGCACTATCACTCGGAGAAGAAAGGCAAGCACCCAATGAACATTCCCCGTGATAAGCCGTACAACGTGTTGTTCATTTGTACCGGCAACTCGGCGCGCAGCATCATGGCCGAGTGCGCGCTGAACCGCTGGGGCGCGGGAAAGTTTCGCGCCTACTCCGCCGGCAGCCACCCGAAGGGCGAGGTACATCCGATGACGCTGCGCCTGCTCAAGGGCTTCAATTATTCCACCGAAGGCTTGCGCAGCAAGGATTGGCAGGAATTCGCCCAACCCAACAGCCCGCCGCTCGACTTCGCGTTCACCGTCTGCGACAAGGCCGCCGGGGAACTCTGCCCGGTTTGGGCCGGCCAGCCGATGACCGCCCATTGGGGCGCGGAAGACCCGGTGGCGTTCGTGGGTCCGGAGCAAGAGGCGCTCAAGTACTTCAAAACCATCTATCTGACCCTGGAAAGCCGCATCAAGATTTTCGTCCACTTGCCTTTTGCCTCGTTGGATCGGCTGAGTCTGCAGGGGCGACTCGATGCCATCGGCAAAACGCAACGCGAGGCGCAAGCCGCCAAACGCAGCGCGTAATTGGCGTGCGACAACGGCAATAAACCTTTCGCACCGATCGACCGACGGAGAATACATTTATGTCCCTGACGCGTGTCTTGTTTTTGTGTACCGGCAACTCCTGCCGGTCCCAAATGGCCGAGGGCTACGCCAGAGCCTTAGGCGACGGGATTATCGAGGTGCAGTCGGCCGGCATCGAAGCCCATGGGCAAAATCCGCGTGCGATTGCGGTGATGGCCGAAGCGGGCATCGACATCTCGAGCCAGCAATCGACCCGCCTCACCGAGGCGATGCTGGCGTGGGCCGACCGGGTGGTCACGGTGTGCGGCCACGCCGACGAGTCCTGTCCGGTGTTGCCGCCTGGGACCCAGAAGGAACACTGGCCGCTGGCGGATCCAGCCAAAGCGACCGGCACCGAAGCGCAGATCATGACCACCTTTCGCGCCACCCGAGAGGAAGTGAAGCAACGGGTCACCGCGTTCCTGGAGCGGCTGCGCACGGAATCTAACGAATCTCAGCCGGGCACCGGTCATCAAGCCACCTCCAGCCGATCACCCCGCCTCAGTTGAACCTTCGCAAGGAAAGCAACGCCCATGAGCGCCCAATGTGAGACCACGGCCAATCCTGCTGCCAGCGCCAAGATGGGATTTTTCGAGCGCTACCTCACGGTGTGGGTGTTTTTCTGCATCCTCGCCGGTATCGCCCTCGGCTCGCTCCTGCCCGAGTCGTTTCAGCTCATCGGGCGCCTGGAATTGGCCCAGGTCAACCTGCCGGTGGCGCTGCTCATCTGGCTCATGATCATCCCCATGCTGCTGAAGATCGACTTTTCCGCTCTGCATCAAGTGCGGGAACATTGGAAGGGGATCGGCGTGACGCTGTTCGTGAATTGGGCGGTGAAGCCTTTTTCCATGGCGCTGCTCGCTTGGATCTTCATCCGCGGTCTATTTGCGCCCTGGCTGCCGGCGGAGCAGATCGACTCCTATATCGCCGGTCTTATTCTGCTGGCTGCAGCGCCCTGCACGGCGATGGTGTTCGTGTGGAGCCATCTGAGTGGCGGCGAGCCGCATTTCACCCTGAGCCAGGTGGCGCTCAATGACACCATCATGATCGTGGCGTTTGCGCCCCTCGTTGGCCTGCTGCTCGGGCTTTCGGCGATCATCGTGCCTTGGGACACGTTATTCCTCTCGGTGGTTCTTTATATCGTTATTCCCGTGGCACTCGCCCAAGGCTGGCGCCGGTACGTGTTGCATCGAGGAGGAGAATCCGCCCTGCAGAGGACGCTAAAGCGCCTGCACCCGGTGTCCTTGAGTGCACTGTTGGCAACCCTGTTGCTGCTCTTCGGATTTCAGGGCGAACAAATCCTGAAACAGCCGCTCATCATTGCGCTGCTGGCGGTGCCGATCCTCATTCAGGTGTATTTCAATTCAGGGCTGGCGTACTTACTCAACCGCGAACTCGGTGTGGCGCACTGCGTGGCCGGACCCTCGGCGTTGATCGGCGCCAGCAACTTCTTCGAGCTCGCGGTGGCCACCGCGATTGCCCTGTTCGGCTTCGACTCCGGCGCGGCACTCGCCACCGTGGTGGGGGTGCTCATCGAGGTGCCGGTGATGCTCTCGGTGGTGCGCATCGTCAATCGCAGCAAGGGCTGGTACGAGCGCCGCGGGACCGAAATGGCACCTGCTTGACCGTAGGCATGCGGGCCATGAACCAACTCCGCGCCTCTGCCGACATTTTGTGGATCACACTTCGGGGACGAAGTTGACGCCACGGCGGTCGGCCCCCTAAACATACCAAAACCGCCGCAGCACTCGAAACGGATATTAGGGCTCTGACCCCATTTTCCGACCCCATTTCCCCCGTGGGACTACATTGCACGCAACATTGGAGAGCTCTACAACAGCTACGACCTTTCGTGCCAAGTTCTCGAGCAAGCATTAGATGCGCAGCGAAAAGAGCAAAGTTAGCTGCCTACCGGTTTGGCACGTCGCTTGTGTAGAGGAACCAAGCGATTCATAGGGAAATCAATGGGAGCTGAAAAGGGCGAACGCTCTGGGCCCGCCCTTGTGATTGAAATGCGGACATTTCATGCCAAATACCATCGCACACTTTGGTCTCCAAGGCGCTGCCTCTCGCCTCCTCTTTGGCACGGTCGATCCGCGCTGGATCATGGTAGGCTGTGTGATACCCGATGCCCCCTGGATTGCGCAGCGTGTGGTGCACGCTGCGGCGCCGGGCTTTGACCCTTACAGCCTGCGCCTCTACTTCGTGGCCCAGGCCTCCCTGCTCAGCTCATTGGTATTGTGCGCCGCCTGCGCCGTGCTGACGCGAACTCCGCGTGTCCTGTTCTTCCTCCTTGGCTTTAATGTGCTCGCCCATTTACTTCTGGACGCTTGTCAGACCAAATGGGGCAACGGTGTCGCCATCGCGGCCCCCATCTCATGGTCACTCTGGAATTTTG
>JAGTVB010000073.1 GCA_018224385.1 Gammaproteobacteria bacterium | reverse complement strand
CTCTCGGAATGGTCGCAACTTGGTTTCGGCGCCGAGCTCCCGCCAAAGGCGGTTCGAGTCGGTCTTGAATCCGATTGGATAGAGCGTTTGGCAGGGGTCCTGAGCGATCGGGGCTTGGTGCTGCGGCGTGCAATCGAGGTCGAAAACCCACCACCCCACCATCCGGCGCGGATCCTTCAACACGGTCTCGAACTGCTCAACGCCACCTATCGTGTGGAGGCCGTTTCCCCCGTTTGGACCCGGTTTTTGCTGCTGAGTCTCCGCTATACCGCGCTCTCCGACGAAAAACGTGATGGCATTCTGCAGCTTGGCTTCAATCTCTCAAACGGGGCCACCTTGAACGGCATGCTGGAGGACCTGTGGGCGAGCCCATTTTCTAAGCCCCAGGCCACGCCGCCACCGGAAACCGCACTGCCGCCACGCTGGACAGCCGAGCGCCTGCGCTGGGTCCTGAATCGGACCTTGTCGCTTCGTATCCGCCACGCCCTCGGCCCGTTCTTGCGCAGCATGCAGCGGCGCCGAGAACGGGATCTCGATCGCCTCTACAACTATTACAACGACCTGCGCCGAGAATCACTGCAACAGCTTGCCGCGATTCAAAAGCAAGGGAAGCCAAGCGACCGACAGCAAGCCGAGAGTGCCCGCGAGACCCTGCGCCTCGAGGCAATCAAACGGGAGTACCACGCCAAGGTCAATGACCTTCATCAAAAATATGCCATGAAGGTTACCCTGGAATGGATTCAGAGTCTTGAGCTCACCATGCCGGTGCAGCGGTTTGTGCTGCTCATCAAACGCCGCAAGGGCGAACGGCGCTTTCATCTGGATTGGAACCCCATTGCCCGGCACCTCGAGCAAGCGCCATGCGAATACAGCTATGCGCTCGATCATCCACGTATGGTGTGCGATGAAGCGCTGCATCTTGTCAGTCCTACGGCGCATGCCCCCTGCACCCACTGCGAGAAGCCTTACTGTAGAGCCTGTCATCCGGAGACATGCCCGCGGTGTGGCCGAAAAGATCCCGCCGCGACGCCGATCCTGGCGAGCTAAGCATCGCCTGGCCGTGATGGCCTGACAATCACCCGCAATCCGGTGGCACTGCGCCCGCTGTCTAAAGACGCTTTTGCCCGCTTGTTTTCCTCCGAGAAATTCACCTATGCCTTCGCCGATATGTGGAGCGGCGATCGCAAGACAACGCACTCCAGACTGTGAATGCTAAAGGGTCGATGACGTCGGCCGAGGAGTAAATTCTGTGCCCCGCTTTTCGCCAACCTCTGGGAGGGGCAAATCGCCGCCCTGCTTCCAGGGCTTACAGAACTTCCGGAGACTTCCATTAAGAACGCCGACAACATGCCTCGCGAGCTACCGAGCTTGTCTCCCGCCAAGAGGCACCAATCAGCACACACGCAAGTCGCAACCACCACAGACGCGGCGGTGCGGGCCGAGCAGGTGTGCTTGCTTTACGCCCAAGCCAGTCCCACGCTGACTGCAGGCCTCATCGCCGCCTGCTTTGCCGCCGCGCTGCTGTGGGCCACCGTCGAAGGGCTTGGCGTGGTACTCTGGGCTACTGGCCTCATCAGCGTCACCGGTGCCCGATTACTGCTCGTCACCTACTTCCTGAAACTTAGGCCCACGTCTCCCGGGCCACGTTGGGCACGGCACTATACCGTCGGCGCCTTTCTCGGCGGCTTGGCGTGGGGCGCTTTGGCGTGGCTGTGGAGTCCCGCCTGGAGCGCCTCGGCGCAGGTATGCCTGGTGCTCCTTCTCGCCGGGGTAACGGCCGCGGCCATGCCCGCTAACGCCGTTTGGCGCTCAGCCTTTGTCGCCTTCCTGATCCCCGCTGTACTGCCGATGGCGGTCATGCTGATGATGGCGGGCACGGGGATGTACGCGGGCATGGGAGTTGGGGTGCTGCTGTATGCAGGCTTTCTGTTCTGGAGCGCTTGCAGCTATGGAGCACGCCTGCAGCAGGGGCTGCGACTGCGCTTCGAAAACCAACACCTGATTTCGGGGCTGACCCGCGCCAATCGGGCGCTCGAAGCGGAGATCGCAGACCACCGCGCTGCCGAGCAGTCCCTCCAGCGCGCGATGACCGCCGCAGAGTCGGCCAATCGCATCAAAAGCGAGTTCCTGGCCAATATGAGCCACGAAATTCGCACGCCAATGAACGGCATTCTGGGCACTCTGGAGCTGTTGAGTGAGTCAACACTTAACGGCGATCAGCGAGACTTGCTGCGCACAGCACACCATTCCGCCGATGCACTGTTGACCATCATCGACGATATCTTGGACTTGACGCGAATTGAGGCCGGAAGGCTGGCGATCGAGAGGCAAATGTTCGATCCGGGCCATCTTGTCGAGGAAGTGGCAAGCCTTTTTGCCGCCGCGGCACAGCGCAAGGGTTTGGAGCTTGCCTGTTTCGTGGCACCCGCCATTCCCGCAAGCATTGCCGGGGATCCCATCAGGGTACGGCAAATCTTGGCCAATCTCTTGGGCAACGCCATCAAGTTTGCCGAGCAAGGTGAGATTGTGCTGCGCGTGCAAGAGACGACGCTCGAAGTCGACCGTCCGGCGCTCTGCTTTGAGGTTCAGGACACAGGCATCGGCATTCGCCCGGAGGTCCGGAACCAGCTCTTCGAGCCGTTTGTGCAGGCGGATGCATCCACGACGCGACGGTTCGGCGGTACTGGTCTTGGGCTTGCCATCAGCCGCCGGCTAACAAAACTGATGGGCGGCGACATCGGCGTAGACAGCACCCCCGGGAAAGGCAGCCGGTTCTGGGTAACCCTGCCGTTCGATAAACAAGGCCCAGGCGGTAGGAGTCTCCCTGCCGCCGCGAGAAATCTTCAAGCCGCCAAGGTGCTGGTGGTGGAAGACCACCCTACGGCCCGAGGATTTCTCTGCCAATATCTGAAAGCATGGGGGGCTCTACCCGACGCCGTTGAAGCGGGTGAATCGGCGCTCGCGGTGCTACGCCGTGCGAATGCGGCGGGCGCACCCTACGCGGTGGTGCTCATTACCCTCCAGGACACCGAAATAACCGAGATGCTCGGCGCCGATTGGGGCGCTTCCGGAACCCCTTGCATCGCGATGGCATACGCGGCCCGCGGGATGGCTTTGCGCAGAAACGGCCATTGCAGTGGATTCCTCATCAAACCGATACGCCGTGCCCAGCTCCTCGACGCCGTGACGAATGCCATAGCAGGCCCGGCAACCAAAGCGGTCCGCGCAACGTCGGAAACAGCGGTGACCGGTAGCGCGGCTTTACGGGGACGCGTGCTGCTCGCCGAAGACAATCCGGTCAACCGCAAGGTCGCCGTGCGCGCACTCCAACACCTCGGACTCACGGTCGAGGTAGCTGAAGACGGTCGGGCAGCGATCGAGGCAACCACCAACGGCGCCTTTGATCTGGTGCTGATGGACTGCCAGATGCCGCACCTCGATGGTTTTGAGGCGACGGCGGCCATTCGGGCCCGGGAACAGACCGACAATGCGCCTCGCATTCCGATCATTGCCATGACCGCTCTTGCCATGCGCGGCGACCGGGAGCGCTGCTTGGCGGCCGGTATGGATGACTACCTGTCCAAGCCCTTCAAGCGGGACGCCCTGGTCGCATTACTCGATCGCTGGCTCGGCAGCGCTATCCATACCGAAACCAGCTCAGTGCCTAAAGGTCCCGTGGAGAAGATGTAGCGTTTGCACGGGCGAGTCAATAACTCACCGCTGAGCCCATGCCCCTGGGCTCAGCGTACGCTCTGATTTCATCCCCGAACGACCCGTCGATTAAGCCGGGCGCTTGCCACTGCGCACCTTGCTCTGGTATCGCCTGCGACATTGTTAAAAGCGCT
>JAGTVB010000072.1 GCA_018224385.1 Gammaproteobacteria bacterium | reverse complement strand
GGAGGCGGTGCGATTGATCAAGGGGTCTAACCGTCGACCCGACGCGGCCGCACTCACCGCGTGGTGGAACCAGATCCACGAGTGGCAATCGATTGAGTGCTTTCGCTATGAGCATTCGGACACCGTCATTAAACCGCAGTATGTCGTTCAAACGCTCTACGAGGTGACCGGAGGCGACGCTTTCGTGACCTCCGATGTGGGGCAGCATCAGATGTGGGCGGCTCAATTTTATAAGTTTGACAAGCCACGGCGTTGGATCAATTCAGGCGGCTTGGGAACCATGGGATTTGGCCTTCCTGCAGCCATCGGCGTGCAGTTTGCCTATCCGGATGCGACCGTGGCGTGCATCACGGGGGAGGGCAGCATTCAGATGTGTATTCAGGAGCTGTCCACGGCCAAGCAGTACGGACTGCCCATCAAGATCATCAACCTGAACAACCGTTACCTCGGGATGGTGCGCCAATGGCAGGAGTTCTTTTACGACAACCGCTATTCCCACTCTTACATGGAATCGCTACCCGACTTCGTCCAGCTGGCGGAGAGCTTCGGCCATGTCGGGATGCATATTGAACGGCCTGCAGATGTTGAGGGCGCGTTACGAGAGGCTATGGCGTTAAAGGATAAGCTGGTATTCATGGATTTCATCACTGACCCGACCGAGAATGTCTATCCCATGATCGTGGCCGGTCAGGCGCACAACGAAATGCTGCTGTCGCAACTTTGCCGCACTCGGGAGCTCGCCTAGATCAATGCGCCACATTATTTCTATTCTGCTGGAAAATGAGCCGGGCGCATTATCCCGTGTGGCCAATCTCTTTTCGGCGCGCGGCTATAACATCGAGTCCCTGAGCGTGGCGCCCACGGAAGATGCCTCGTTGTCGCGAATGACCCTCGTGACGCGCGGTTCGGACGAGATCATCGAGCAGATTACCAAACAGCTCAATAAGCTCGTCGACGTCATCAAGCTCCAGGATTTGACCGAGGGGACGCATGTGGAGCGGGAGATGATGCTGATCAAGGTTCGTGCTGCGGGGCAGGAACGCGAGGAGATCATGCGGCTCGTCGACATCTTTCGCGGTCGGATTCTGGATGTGGCAAACGCCAGCTATCTGGTGGAACTGACGGGGACCGGCGACAAGCTCGATGCCTTTATCAAGGCCATCGACCATAAATCCATTATCGAAGTGGTGCGCTCGGGCGCCTTAGGCGCGATGCGTGGTGAGAGGAGCCTGAGGCTGTAACGGGATACTTTGAACTCCCGGCGCTCACGGCATTTCTAAAACGGCTTCTTAGTTTTTTGAGCAGGCAATCCCTTCAAGTTGCCAGCATGGGATCACGGGATGAACATCTACTACGAGAAAGATACCGATTTATCTCTAATTAAGGGCGAAAGGGTGGTCATCATTGGCTACGGATCGCAGGGACATGCGCACGCGAACAATCTTCGAGACTCCGGCGTAGAGGTTGTCGTGGGCTTGCGTTCGGGCTCGCCATCGGGAGCCAAGGCGGCGCGTGCCGGCCATACGGTCACAGCTGTTGCAGAGGCGGTCAGTGATGCCAGCTTCGTCATGATGCTCGCCCCTGATGAGCACCAGGCGGCGATCTATCAGCAGGCTATTGTCGGCAACATCAAGCCGGGAGCGACCTTGGCGTTTGCGCACGGTTTCAACATTCACTTTGGGCAAATCGATCCACGTGCCGATCTGGACGTGGTCATGGTAGCACCCAAGGGTCCGGGGCATTTGGTGCGCTCTACTTATCAGGATGGTGGGGGAGTTCCTTCGCTCATCGCCGTGCATCAGGATGCCTCAGGGCGAGCCAAAGCGTTGGCGCTCTCTTATGCCGCGGCGATTGGTGCCGGGCGCGCGGGTATCATAGAAACCACTTTTCGCGAGGAGACGGAAACCGATCTGTTTGGAGAACAGGTGGTACTCTGCGGCGGGCTCAGCGCACTCGTGCAGGCGGGATTTGAGACGCTTGTCGAAGCAGGCTACGCGCCAGAGATGGCGTATTTCGAATGCCTCCATGAGCTCAAGCTCATTGTCGATTTGATGTATGAAGGCGGTATCGCCAATATGCGCTACTCCATCTCCAACACCGCCGAATACGGCGATCTAACCCGGGGCCCGCGAATTATCAATGACACCACGCGAGCTGAGATGAAGCGTATCCTGAGCGAGATTCAACAGGGGGCGTTTGCCAAGGAGTTTATTCTTGAGAATCAAGCCGGGGCACCGGCTTTAAAAGCGATGCGCCGGATCAGCCGGGGACATGCCATCGAACAGGTGGGCCGGGGCCTTAGGGAGATGATGCCCTGGATTGGCGCCAAGAAATTGGTCGATCAGGATAAAAACTAAACCCTGGATTACCTGCCCAGAAACGAAGCTTTGCTGCCCGTTAGAAGCGTACCGTGATTGCCCGCGAGGGATGGCTCCCCATTACCGGGGTTGGCGTTGTGGTGATGGCATTGACGCTGCACTACGGGTTGTTCTGGGCGTTGCCCGGATGGACGCTTTTTGCTTTTCTCCTGTTTGTCTATCGGTACCCCAAGCGCGATGTTCCGGCACTACCGCTGGCGGTCGTCAGTCCCGTCGACGGTCGTGTCGTGACGGCGAGGAAAATGCTGGATCCCTGGCTTGAACGGGAGACACTGTGTATTGGAATTCGCATGAACGCCCCGGGTATCACACCCATTCGCAGCCCCACGGAGGGAAAGGTAATGGAATTTTGGGCCCACTCCAGTACCTGTCTCAGCACGCTGCGCGAGGGCGACCCGGTGGATGCGCGGGTGGCCTGCTATGCGCTCTGGGTGAAAACCGACGAAGGCGATGATATGGTCATGGCGGTGTCGGCAGGCCGAGCGCTGTCGCGGTTCAAATCCGACGTAGCGCCTGGAGAGCGGATCGGGCAAGGACACCGCATCGGTTTCGTGTACTTGGGCTCTCAGGTCGATGTGCTGCTGCCAGTACGTACGCGGTCCCACGTACGCGAAGGGCAGCGTACCTTGGCTGGGTGCGGTGTGATAGCGACTTTGATGCACCGCTAGCGGCCGCAACACCAGTCACTCTCTTACGGTATTGTTAGAAGCCGTGCTAAAGCCGTGGCGCACGCCTGGGGGATGGCGGAGTGGCATTCGGCGGTGTAGCGGGGCGTGCATGCGGAGTGCGAGATGCCGTGCGTCGCCGCAAGCGCAGCGCTTTTTGAAGCGGCTTCTGAGGTAAACCTGGAACGTTTTCTTTAGAATAGCCCGATGGATACCGTGCGTTCTGGGAGAAAAAAGCACCGAGGGATTTACCTCCTCCCCAATTTGTTCACGACCGCGGCGCTGTTTGCGGGCTTCTATGCCATCGTCGCGTCTATGGGTGAGCGGTTTGAAGCGGC
>JAGTVB010000071.1 GCA_018224385.1 Gammaproteobacteria bacterium | reverse complement strand
TTCGAACACAACTACGGCCATGGCAAACACCATCTGTCCTCCTTGTTGGCGACTCTCATCCTCCTGGCCTACCTCACCCATACGGCACTGGAGTTGGGTGGACGACCAATACCGTCTTCTCCGCCAAAAGCTTCCTTCGCGCAAGCGCTTGTTCCACGATATTCGGGCCTTGACCTGTTGTCTGTGTTTCGACGGTTGGGATTACTTGCTCGATTTCATGCTGCAAGGCTTCCATCGCCCGATCAGGGCACCGGATACCGGATAGCGTTCCTCAAAATGAGAATTGCTGATACTTGTCAGATCTTTCGCTAATATGACTTTATTATGTATGCCAGAGCAGGGAACCCATCAAGAGTGAAATCACGCGAGCCTAAGGTTGTCTTGCTCGTCTCCAGGGAAGCCGAGGACGATCTCCGGGATATCCTCCAACACACCTTCGAGCGCTGGGGGCAAGCTCAGGTCTCGGTCTAAAAGTCCATATCCTGGAGCAGCCCTCTCAGCGCTGCAGTAAAATCCGAGGATCGGTCACAGACGCCTCGATCTTTCAACCGACTACCGCGCGTTGCTGGCAGGCCGGCATAGGATCATCTACCGAAGTTAGAATACGCGTGCTGCCATGGGTGCCGGAACGGCTATCCGCAAAGGACAGGCAACATGACAATGGACATTCGTTCCTTCGAGAAAGCGATTACCCGGCTGGACGAGGGTCTCGCCCGCTACTGGCAGGACACCTCGGACACGCAGATCTGCGACGGTCTGATCCAGCGCTTCGAGTTCACCTATGAGCTCGCGCACAAGACGCTGAAGCGCTACCTGGAGTCCGTCTCACCGACACCGGGGCAGTACGACACCCTGCCCTTTGCCGATCTGATCCGCTCTGGCAACGAGCAAGGGTTACTGCTGGGCGACTGGCCGAAGTGGAGAACCTACCGGGAGATGCGCAGCAAGACGAGTCACACCTACGACGAGGCTATCGCCGTCGAGGTAGTGGCCGACCTCCCGGCCTTTCTGGCAGAAGCCACCTACCTGCGCGACCAATTGCGAAAACGGTTGGCATGACCTCACCGCAAGAGACCGACGTACCCCTGATTGACATTCGTCCCAACCAGTGGGGCATTGTGCGCGACATTCTGCAAAAACACGTGGCGCAATACGAAGTGTGGGCGTTCGGATCGCGCGCCGAATGGAGCGCCAAGCCCTACTCGGACCTGGATCTTGCGGTCATCACCAATCGGCCGCTGCCGCTCGCGGTGAGCGCCGCGCTGGCGGATGATTTTTCGGAATCCGACCTGCCTTGGAAGGTGGACCTGGTGGACTGGGCGACCACCAGCGAGGCGTTCAGGAAGGTGATTGAGCGGGAAAAAGTGGTGGTAAGAAAGGGAAGTCGCGAAAAAGAAATCGCGGGGGAGTAGCAGGAAACGACCCCCGGCCAAGGAAACGTAGCCTGGATGGAACCACAGGCGAAATCCGGGGTTATTCCGACTTCGGCCAACACCTCGGCATCCTTATGTTGGAATGTGAGACCCGCGCCCCCCCATCGCCCACTTAATCCGACTTTCCGTTGATCAGATGATCTGCCAATATACCGACAAGAGCAACTGGCGGTATGGTGATGCGGCTAATGGGTGACCCTATCGATCCCCTGATCCCCAGCCCGTTGTCAATGTTCTTCACAGCGCGATTGCCCTCTCTGGTGACCCAAATACTCGACTTCTCCATTTTCATTCTCAAGTTATAATTAACATTGATTAATGTTAATCAATGAGTCCACCTTTGAGGGCGCCAGAGGAGGTTAAATGAAGCGATCAAGTAAAACGCCTAGGATACGTCATCTTCCCATCACCAAAGCGCGCATTAATCTTGGGGCGGTGGTCAAAAATATCCATCTCAACAAGGAATACGTGATTCTCGAAAAAGACGGCATTCCCATTGCCGCGATCATGGACGTGGAAGAATTCGAAGACTACCTTGAGCTCCAAGATCCCCGAGCAAAGCGCATCATTGCCGAAAGCCGCCAAGAATCTTTGGCAGGAAAAACCCGTGATGCTCGATTGCTCCTTACGGAGCTTGAAGGCGAAGATGAGAAAGATCGAAAGAAAACCAGGAAAGAGGCTGCTCGGCGTCAAACCGCATGACGCCAAGCTTTACCGTACAAACCACGCCTCGATTCGATCGTGAAGCACGCTCTCTCCGGAAAAGACAGCCGGATTTTACCAAGCAACTTGCCGTTGCCATCGACCCCCTTAGACACGACCCCTACAACCGTTCTCGAACGCATACCATCAAGAAGCTTGAGGCTGTGCCTCCAGGCGAAGGTCAATACCGACTCCGATTGCGACGCTTCCGCTTTCGCTACGACATCGAAGAGAACACCGTGACGCTTCGCTACTGCGGACTTCGACGAGAAGATACCTACCGGTAAAACAAAGCAACGCTGCATTGACACAGGTACCCGATGCCATTAGCTTCTCACCGGTACCGCCGATAGCGAAGCGGTGATAACGACTAAATGCGGCTTACCCAAACCCAGATCCAGCTGGTTAAGGACGCGGTAACCCGCCACTTCGGCGCCACCGCGCGCGTCTTTCTCTTCGGCTCGCGCCTCGACGATGCGCGTCAAGGCGGCGATTTCGATTTTTATGTGGAAACAGATATGAACGATCCGGCGACGGTCATCGACCGTAAGCTGGCGCTCTTAGCGCAGCTGCACGCCACACCCGCGTTCGAGGGGGAGAAAATTGACCTAATCATCAAGCCCGCCCTACCGGGTCCCTATCCACCCATCTATCAGGTTGCCCGCCGCGAGGGGGTATCGCTGTGAGAACCCTGGCGGAGGTACAAACCGCCCTCAACCAATGTCAGCACCATGCAGCGGTGCTTCACGAGGCGCGCACCGAGATCGGCCCCAAACGGTTTACTTCAGAATTAGTTGACGACATCTCCAGCGGAACACGGCGGCTCTTGGATCAACTTGCCTATCGTTTCGGTAAGCTCCAGGACACGCTGGGGTTACGCGTCCTTCCAGGGATACTGGATTTGAGCGAGGAACCCTTGCCGGAGAGCACCCCTTTTGGCGAGAAGCTCCAGCGGCTCGAACGGCTCGGCGTCATTCCGAGCGTCAACCAATGGCGGATACTGCGTGAGCTTCGTAGCCAGCTGGCCCATGAGTACCTGGATGCGCCTGCGCTCAAGGCAGCGGCATTAAACCGCTTTATCGATGGTATTG
>JAGTVB010000070.1 GCA_018224385.1 Gammaproteobacteria bacterium | reverse complement strand
TGTACACTGCGGTTGTTACTCGCCCCATCCCTGGGGCTCGCCCCTTCGGGGCCAGCCTGTGGCTGTTCAAAATCGTTCCCGACGATTTTGTCGCCGCCGTGCGCCTTGCTCTGCCGGCGCTCGCGACATTCTTAAAACAGCTTCTTATTACCGAGCCAAGTAAGAACCGCTACAAGTAAACCCGATCGATAACAAATCATTCTGGAGAAGGTTACGAATGCGAACATGAGAGGGGCGCATGAAGTGATTGCATTCGCCCCACACCTCAAATGGCCGTCGTTTCGCCAACGATAAACGGGTCAAAATTGATCCAGACGACGTTGTCATCACCGTGCATGTTCCGACTTTGGCGCTCGCGACACGCTTAAAGCCGCATCTTAATACATGGCGTTGTCCAATAACTGCCGTTGCAAATCCGCAGTGCATTTCTGCAAGGCTGCGCTTACTGCGACCGGATAGGGTTCATCAGCCGGCTTGAGTCTCCTGAATGCAGGTGGCAGGGAATACAACTGTGACACGGCATGTGCGCGAGCGTCCTTCAAAGACACTGTTCCGGCCGGTAAACGTGTTCCTCCACGCATAACCGGCTGCAGCAATGGCTCGCCGTCAAAGCGTTCACTCGTGGTGGCGATGATATCCCGCATCATGCCATCATCTTTATGAAATCGGAACACCTGCTTTGGCCCCGGCAAAGTAAGCTTACTCGATGAAAGCTTCATCCGGGGTTGATCAGCATAAGCGACCAGCTTATAGGCAAAATCGATGTCTGGCACATCCCGCGAGACGCCCATTGCAGTGCCCACGCCGAATCCGCCGATTGGCGCACCGGCCTCCACCAGCCGCGCAATTTTATGCTCATCTAGGCCACTGGAGACAAATATCTTTACCCCCTGGAGACCCGCTGCATCGAGCAGGCGCCGCGATTCTTTGGCAAGTTCATCGAGATTGCCCGAGTCGAGGCGGATGGCTCGGATTTGAAAATCCTTTCCCAGACGCTCGGCGAGCTTGATTACCCGGCGGACACCCTCAAGCGTGTCATAGGTATCCACCAGCAAGGTCGTCTCCGGAAACTCACGGCTGAATGCTTTGAACGCCGAGAATTCGTCACGATGAGCTTCGATGTAGCTATGCGCCATGGTACCGAAGGCGGGGATGTCATAGTGTTTTGCAGCCGCTACGTTGGAAGTACCTGCGGCACCGATGAGATAGCTTGCTCGAGCCGCCTTGAGTGCGGCATCAGTGCCGTGAGAACGACGTGAACCGAAGTCCACTACGGTCCGTCCATCGGCGGCGATTACTACCCGTGCCGCTTTGGAGGCCGCTACGCTCTGAAAGTGCACCTGGTTCAACAGAAAAGTCTCTACCAGTTGCGCTTGGGGCATCGAGGCCCGCACCTGAATTAGCGGCTCATTCGGAAATACGATCGTTCCTTCGGGTACCGCGAAAACATCACCCTTAAAACGAAAATTTCGTAGCTGCTGCAAAAACGCTGAGCTGAAACGACTGGATGCTTGCAACCAATCCAAGTCGTCATCGGTGAACTGGAGATTCTCTAGATAGGTAAGCACATCGTCGAGTCCTGACGCGACGATATAATTGCGTTCTTCTGGCATTTGACGAAAGGATAGCTCGAAGACGGCTTCATCGGTCATGCCTTCCGCATAGTACGCCTGCGACATGGTGAGCTGGTAAAGGTCCGTGAACAGAGCGCTGGTCGAAGGATTGAAAAGTTTGCTGGTCGGCACGAGGTTGCTCCTCTTTAAAAGAGCCGTTTTAGAAACAGCTGTTATCCGGATGATGCAGGGGAAACCGCGATTGCGCAGACCCGTCGCATTCGGAGAAACCCTGATTGCTCTGTGCGAGGAGAGATGACTGAATAGCCACTCTGTTAGATGAAATCAGGTTGTTAATGCGGTAAGCTGAAGACACAGTCTATAAGCTCCCGTACCACAACACGACCTTTCGATAAGATCAGTTCGTCTGCAAGAGTTTTTCACGCTGGCGAAAGCGTGTGCCTCGGCGGCACTGTTGCTGTTTTACTCGGCTGCGCGGCAGTGTCGGTGTGAGCGTGGAGGGAAGGGCAACGGCAGTGACAAATAAGCTCAAGGTCGATTAGGCTCCCAAGGACTGTAACATCGACGCACTGCCAGTAAACACAAAACGGGGCAATTATCGTGCGCAATCGGGCTTGTAATCATCGGCGGAGTCGAAAGATGCACGGTGGCAAGCCCATCGGAGTGTACACCTATGCATGTTACTAATACGCCGTACCGATGGGGGGCCGTTCAGCAAACGCTGCATTGGTTCATTGTCATCGCCGCGATCACACAACTGACCTTGGGGTTTACGTTCGCCAGCCTACCCGAAAGCAATTCAGTTAGAGGAACGGTATTTGGTGCTCACGCCACCGTTGGACTCATTATTCTAACGGTCATGTTGGCGCGGCTAATATGGCGCCTGAGCAACCCCGTGCCGGAGCTTCCAGAGACGTTGAAGCCCTGGGAGAAGCGCCTGGCACGGAGCACTCATTGGTTGCTTTATCTTCTTCTCATCAGCATGCCCATCGGCGGCTATCTGCTGGTGAATGCCCATGGCCATGCGGTTCCGTTCTTCGGTACTGAGTTGCCCGCACTCATCCCGGCAAACGAAACGTTGGAAGAAATCATCGAAGTAATTCATGTAGCAGGCGCTTTTTCCATCATCGGCCTCGTTATCCTGCACGTTGCAGGCGCGCTGCGGCACGAATTCATTCTCCAAGACAACACACTCAGGCGCATGACGCCGCTTTCCGATAAGCGCTCTAATCCTTGAAGACGGTGGTCTAAGAGGGTGTTTTAAAACCCTGGCGAGCGCCTTGCTCTGCTGGCGCTCGCGACATTATTAAAACAGCTTCTAAGCAGGCCCCCCCATGCGTCATCCTCCTATTGATGTCTCCTGGCGGCCGTCGTGAGCGATCACCAAGAGTTCTCGGTACTTCTCGATTTTTTTCGGCCTGCTGTCGAACGACGTTGGGCGCGTACCAGAAGGTGCCCGAACCGGGCACCCTCGGCTAGCGGGATCTTCTGCTTATCTTATGGACTAAACGTTTGCTCTCATCGCGTGTAAGCCATCCGCTTTGTCGTAGAGAAGCAGCAGTACCGCACCTGAAAACCTTCCGCAAGCTGCGGTCAGTGGTTTTCAGAGCGCAGTGGATACCGGAGCAGGACGCTAGTATCGTGGTCCGCGCGGCGGGCGCTCGTTCCTTGGACGTGCTTGATTGACCTTGAGGCTTCTCCCTTTAACTGAGCTGCCGTTAAGGGCCTTTATTGCCTCTTCTGCGTCCGCCTGCTTCGGCATTTCCACGAATCCAAAGCCCTTTGATTCACCGGAATACTTGTCGGTGATGATGTTTGCGCTGGAAACTTCACCGTATTCGGCGAACATATTCCTAAGTTCATCTTCTGTCACGTTATAGGGCAGGTTCCCTACGTATATGTTCATCTATCGCTCTCTAAGTAACTTGTGTATTGCTCGAACAAGGCACTACCGCGTAACCAATACACCAATTAGACGGAAGTGATCAGCCAACTCATGGCAGATTTCGCACTCTATCGTCGAGTCTACGGTACCTCCGGAAAGCCGGTCCGGTGCCTCGAGGCCCGGTTTGCAGGCGGCCCGCAAACTCAGGCATGTGGTAGGCCAAAGCAGCGGGCGGCGACGCAACTCTAGCAAGCATCAAGCCGATAACAAGGCGCGCCTGGCTTTTGTGGGGCAGTGTCTTACAAGCATATGGGGACTGGTCTAGATGGATGCTTCTGCGGTCCGTCACAATGGACACATGCCCCTAGGGTCGATGCCAATGACTCCTATAAGTATTTGAAAATAGCATAATAACGGACATTTTATGGTCTCTCTGTCACGTGCATTCGCCTCAGGCATTCAGGCATAATAGGGTCCATCCAATTCGCCAGTGCTCGCCGTGGCATGCCCTGCTTGGGGCTCCTTTCAATGCCAGTTGAAACGAGTCTCTCCCCGCTATCGACGCTCGCCTCGATGGTGCGATGATACTCCGAAACTCATTGCGGATGTCAACGCTTTAATTGTTCAGCTTGAGAGCGTGTTTTAAAACCCCAGCGAGCGCCGGCAGAACAAGACGCCCGTTGGCGAGGAACGGAGTGTACATGGGAGTACATGAGGATTTCGAGTCAGCGCGCAACGCAGTTATGGCAAGCACAGCAGGTTTCAAAACATACTCTGAGAGCTTGCCAGCCCCGCAAGCCCTTCGTCGTTTCTGCCGGGGGATTTCCAGTCGA
The DNA here is from genome assembly GCA_018224385.1 of Gammaproteobacteria bacterium. Taxonomy (GTDB): domain Bacteria; phylum Pseudomonadota; class Gammaproteobacteria; order HK1; family HK1; genus JAGTVB01. The sequence goes on along the minus strand of JAGTVB010000070.1, from coordinate 7,391 downwards.
CGGCGGCACGAAGACGCTCTGCATCGCAACTACGAACCTACCTGATTCAAGGAAGGCGGTGCGTGCCATAGTCCCTACCTTATTCATATCAACAGGCAGGTGTTCGACTCTCGGGCCACAGCAAGATAACTGGCGGCCCCTGCCCATTCTTCAATCTCGGGAATGAATTCGTCCCGATGCCATCCAAACAGATCCAGGGTCATTTGGCAGGCGATGAGTTTGACCCCTGATTCGATGCAGATTGCTCTCAGTTCCTCTATCGGCGCCACTCCTTTTTGTGCGATGGTTTTTTTCATCATCGCCGTCGCCATGTGCTCGAAGCCTGGCACGCCGCCCATGATCAGGTTGGGTATTTTCCACTCGACTTCTCGAAACCATTTTGGCCCGAAGGGCATGCGCATTGGCATCGCTGGATTGCCGAGAGGACTGATCTGCAGAGCCAGCTCTTTCTTAAGCAAAGCCAGACCATAGAAAGTGAAAAACATCGTCACCTTCCAGCCCAGCGCCGTGGCCGTAGAAGCGATGATAAATGGAGGATAAGCCCAATCCAACGTGCCTTTGGTTACCATAAGGGACAGGGACGGCACCTTTTCCGACTGGGTTCGCTCCATCTGGCTAATGAAGCGTTCATCGAAGCGTTTATCGAACCACTCGTTAAGAGGCTCGCTGTGATTCTCCAGCAGCTCATTCCAGAGGTTATCGGTCTGTGCCACCATGGTGTTCTCCCCTTGGCCAGTGAGTGCGCATCTTGAATAGGCTTAGCTTACCGCGCTGACCGCAGGGTTGCATCAGGTTGATCTAAATCATGCCCCGGGGCCGCGGCACCCGCTATAGTCGCTCTCGGAACGCCCTTGCGCGGCATCGCGCCACCGCGATAGGGTGACGACTTGGGTTCCCCATTAACCTTACCTGCGCTGCGTGTTCGCGCAGCCGTGCCGAGGAACTGGCCCGGGCGTTCGCTCCCTGGCGGGGATGCTCCTTGCCAAGGAGGCGGAACATCTTCTTGCGGGGATGTTCGCACGACCTTTTGTCGATGGCATCGTGTGGCACGGTTGCGAAGATGGGCAAGGCCAGTGCGTGCTTCGCACGGCGGCACGTGCCAAACACCACGGCATGGCGATGTGCGGGAAAAAAGTGCGACCTGACCAATAACGCGCCTAAATTATCCTCCCTGTTCACCCCACGGCAGATTACGTGCCATTTAAAAGAGTCAACATGCCGAGATGCCGGTCATCGTTTGCTCGAGCTCATGGGCAGCAGTGACCACACCCTAAATGCTTCAGAGATAGATGAGCTGCTCGTGCAGCGCGATAGGTGCGGCATTAGGCTGGTGCTCCCTGAAGTGGCCGTCATTCACGCTCGTGCGAGGACGATGCAACAGCTTCGCCTTGCCCTGGGCACCAGCCGGGTAGGCGTGAGCTGCGCTGGCGCCGGGGAAGAAACTGCGTGCCCCGTAAGGGCGTTGTCCTCTATCAAATTGATCGTCTTGATGCTCGCACCCGTGGATGATCCGACGGGGTACCTACGCGCGAGCGCAGCGCTGGGGAACATTTGCCGCCAGGAGGGATTTCTAGCACGGCTCTTAATCTTATGAAGATCTAATGCAGGCATGGAAATGGTTCGATGCGGCCGGGCAGCACCTTCCCGACTATGTGATCGCCCGTGACATCATGTGCGCCAACTACCCGCGTCTTCGTGACATCGATACCCTGAGTGATGCAATTGACGCCTTCTGTCGTTTTGGTGTGAGTGAATTGCCTGGCGTTGATGAAGACGGAGATTTGGTCGGGGTGGTGAGCGAAGACGAGCTCATCAGGCTTGGGTTACCAGAATATATTACCTGGATGGAAGATCTGTCACCAATCTTGAACTTCCAACCGTTCGCCGAGATTTTACGCCGCGAGGCCAACGTGCCGGTGATTGAGATCATGGCGTTTGCAGATCGCTATGCGACAATTAATGAGACCAGTCCGGCGATCCAGGTTGCCAAGGTGATGATTCGACGGGACGTTCGGCAAGCCTATGTCGTGCGCGATAAACAACTCGCCGGCGTAATCTCGATTCAAGATTTTATTCAGAAAGTCTTAAGAGCCTGTTCGGTAAAAAACCTTACGGGCATGCACACTGGCATCCTCATCCCGGCGGTGATGCTGATGGCTGCACTGGGCTCAGCCTTCGTCGATAACGTCATCTTCGTGGCTGCATTCGTGCCGGTCGTAAAGAAGCTGGTCGGTGAGGGAGTGACCTTGCACCCGCTGTGGTGGGCTTTGCTGTTCGGTGCCTGCTTCGGTGGCAATATCACGATGATTGGTAGTACTGCCAACATTGGGGCTCTCGGGATGGTTGAGAAGCGCTACCGTCTGCGCATCCATTTTCTTGAATGGTTTCGCGTGGGGCTCGCCGCAGGATTGGTTGCCTCCCTGGTGGCGTGGCTCTGTCTCCTTGTTACCGGTCCACTGATGCTTAGCCGCTGATTGCTGGAGACTGGAGAGCGGGTGAATGAATCGACTGCGCGTTTTTCCTTTTCGGCCATGCTCATCGTCTCGTCAGCGTCACCATTCAGAGGGTAAAACCGCACCCAGAATCTGTAGGCTGCCAACCGGACGAAACGATGAGCATGGCTTCCTTTTTAATAGCGGCGCCGGGTGGTGCTCGCTCCTCGCCTGTCGCTCGGGTGGGTTTCGTTGCGGCGGCGCCGTCCGCCTCGCTCTCGGGTCGCTCGCTACGGTTTCTTCACAACCTCAGAGCAGTTGTCCCAAGAAAGATAATGCTTGCGTTTGTTAAGGCGGTGTTACTCGACATTGATCTAGGTCATGACCGCGCCTTGCAGCAGGGGCTATATTAGCAACCGAAAATACGCCCTTTAGGTCATTAAGCTGCGCGCAGGACGGTGCTCTCCAAGCAAGGACTTTACCAAGATATTCCTGGCCCTTGGTTGGGCAGGGGAGGCGTTATCATGCCGGTCGAGACGACGCTAGCGGATTCTCTTTGCGCTCATGGGATCAGCCGGCGCGGGTTTTTGAAGTTTTGCACCATGCTTGCTTCTTTGATGGCGCTGCCGCCGAGCGCGGTGCCCGCGGTTGCCGCAGCTCTGGAGAAAGCAAAGCGTCCCTCCGTCATTTGGCTCTCCTTTCAGGAATGCACCGGGTGCACCGAATCCCTGACTCGCTCCGCAGCTCCCACCATCGAATCCCTGATTTTTAACGTCGTCTCGCTCGATTATCATCACACCTTGCAGGCGGCCTCTGGTGAAGGTGCCGAGGCGGCTCGCCACCAGGCGATGCAGGAGAACTGGGGAAAGTATCTGTGCGTCGTCGATGGCTCCATCCCGATCGGAAATCCCGGCTACTCGACCATCGCTGGCGTGGCGAACGCCGATATGCTGCGCGAGACCGCCGAGGGCGCGGCCGCCGTCGTGGCGGTCGGTAGCTGTGCCGCCTTCGGTGGTTTACCCTATGCCGATCCCAACCCGACCGGGGCGGTGCCGGTTTCCGAGCTGGTAACGGACAAACCGATTGTCAATGTTTCCGGCTGTCCACCAATTCCTGTCGTCATCAGTGGGGTGTTGGCCCACTTTCTCATCTTTGGCGGGATCCCGGAACTTGACACCCTCGGGCGCCCCAGAGTGTTTTACGGGCAAACCATTCATGATCGCTGCTATCGGCGCCCTTTCTACGACAAGGGCTTGTTTGCGCGGAGCTTCGACGACGAAGGTGCAAAACGGGGTTGGTGTCTGTATACGCTCGGCTGCAAGGGTCCCATGACTTACAATGCCTGTGCCACCGCAAAGTGGAATCAGGGTACCAGCTTTCCTATCGAGGCCGGTCACGGCTGTATTGGCTGCTCCCAGCCCAACTTCTGGGACGCAGGGGGATTTTACCAGCCGCTTTCGCTGCCGACCGGTGCGGTGACCCAGACCGCCGCTTACGCCGCTGCGGCGGGGGCGGCTGCCGGTTTGGCTGCTGGCGCGCTCTACCGCCGCCACAAACATGCCAGGCAGGCCGTTCATGAAAGCGTGACCGTGGATGACCTGGAGAAGCCCGATAAATCATGAACAGCGTGGATTTTTTGCAATGGGTGCGGGGTCCTGCCTTCGATGCGGCCGTGGTCATCTTCGTTCTGGGGGTGATTTTCCGGCTGTTTGGAATCCTCATGCTGGGGAAAAAGCCCGATCTCGCTGAGCCTCGCGGCGGGGAGTGGGGACCCGGGTTACGCACCGTGCTGTCACGATCACTGCCGGATCGGGGGACATTTCGCCGGGAGCCGGTTACCGTAGTTGCCGGCTACGTGTTCCATATTGGTTTCTTTATTACACTATTTCTCTCTGCGCCCCATATCGAGCTATTCCACGCGTGGTTCGGTTTGCGCTGGCCGGCATTGCCGACTCCATTGGTTGACGCCAGTGCAGTTATCACCCTGTTGGCGCTGGTTTTTCTTTTGGCATACCGACTCGCCAACCCGGTACGCCGGTTTTTGAGTGGCTTCGAGGACTATTTTGTCTGGGGGGTAACCCTGCTGCCGGTGTTGACGGGGTACCTCGCCTACCATCATTTACGGCTTCCCTATCATGCCCTGCTCGCGCTGCATATCCTGGCCGTCGAGCTGCTTTTGGTGGCATTTCCTTTTACTCATCTCATGCATACGTTCACTTTGTTTGTCGCTCGTTGGTATAACGGGGCCGCGAGCGGGCGCCGCGGAGTCGTCTCATGAATACCCAAGCGCTCACAGACACGGCGCCGGGGACTGCCGCGGTTGCCCCCCGAGGGGCCAGTCTGGAACGCGGACGGCATGCCTTTCTCGAGGAAATTGACGCACCTATTGCCAGCTTTTTTTCAAGCTGCGTGCGTTGCGGCCTGTGTGCCCACGCCTGCTTGTTCTACACCGAGACCGAAGATCCCCGATACACACCCATTCACAAGCTCGAGCCACTGCGGCGAATGTGGCGTCAGGAGTACACGTTCTGGGGAAAGCTCGCCAAGCGCGTCGGCCTTGCCAAGCCCGTGACGGACGATGAACTGGCGGCATGGTCGGAGCTGGTCTACGACAGCTGTACCTTGTGTGGCCGCTGCTCCCGGGTTTGTCCGGTGGGAAACGACATCGTGTACATGGTGCGGCGCATGCGCGAGGGCATGGCAGCGGCTGGGCATGCGCCGGCCGGTCTCGTGCGTGCGACCCGCAACGCCATCCTTAACGGCAGTCCCATGGGGGTCAAGCTGGTAACCCTTGAGGCGCAGATCCGCCACGTCGAGAAGGAAACAGGATTAACGGTCCCTCTCGATCAGGTGGGAGCTGAGTATCTGGCCATTTTTTCTTCCATGGAGATCGTGAATTACCCAGAGTACATTGCGGCGCTTACCCGTATTTTTGAGCAAGCCGGTGTCACTTGGACCATCTCCAGCGAGGCTTTCGAGGCGACCAACGCCGGGATTCAAATCGGCCAATCCGATCTGGCCGCCGAGCTCCTTTCCCGCATCGTTAAGGCCGCTGAAAAACTCAAGGTCAAGACGGTCATCAGTCCGGAGTGCGGCCATGCCTATCTCGCATTGCGTTGGGAGGGGCCGAACCTGCTCAAGCGAGCCTATCCTTTCCAGGTGAAGCACATCCTGGAGCTGCTCGACGAGCTTCGGGCCGCCGGCAAGCTTCGCCTTCGGGATTCGGAGGACTCGCGCTTGACCTTCCACGATCCGTGTCAGCTCGTTCGCCAAGGCGGAGTGGTGCAAGAGCCTCGCACGCTGCTCAAGCTTGTGGCATCAGATATCGTAGAAATGAATGAAACGGGTGTGATGAACTGGTGTTGTGGCGGCGGGGGAGGGGTGAGCGCCATCGAGCGCGCTGAGAACTTACGGCTTAAGGCCTTTCGGCGCAAGAAAACGCAACTTGACGAGCTCGGCGTGGAAATGCTCGTGACCGCCTGCGCCAACTGTCGGGTTGTATTAGAAGAGGGCGTGGACGCCTACAACATGGAGTTGCCTATGGTGGGTCTGACGGAGTTGCTCGCGGAGCACCTCGAGGAGAGGCCCTAGAATAGGGGGGCGCCGCTGCGCCCGATGCTGTTAGGGCAGGCCGCGCAAACGGCGGCCTCCGGGTAGGGGCCGTTATTTACCCTGCTGCTTTTCCTCGTCTGTGGTCCACTGACGGTATTGCTGCCAGGTCCCACCGTGGGGGTGCTTGGTCATTACCCGTTGGATAATGTGGTGCGTGTGACTATCCTGCTCCAGCAGGTCGTGAAGCGATCGGCCTCGGCTCCTGCGCCAAAACAAGATGAGGATTGCGACCAGCAAAAGGTAGAGAATAGCGCCAGAGTATTTCATAACAGGTGATAATCGTTTACAACTCAAGCTTGCTGCGCTCGGGGTGTTGCACTGCTGTTTCCAATCTCGGGAGGCGCGCCTGGGGCGGCCAGAGGCTGTCGATCCAGCTTTATTTTCGTGCCCCAAGCGCATGGGTTTGTTTAGAGCGTTCGGTTGACAACAGTGCCGGTTACCAAATGATGTCGGGTAGCCGCCGTGATCTCAAGTCTTGAGGCAAACGTAGGAGGAGAGGGTTTTACGATGGATATCAAACTCGTCGACGTTACCGTACATATTGATGAGACCCTGACGAAAGAGCAACGCCAGGGTGTCGAAGACAAGCTACGAAGTCTGGACGGCGTGGTTTCCGTGGTGATCCGCGACGACAAGCCTCATCTCGTGTTGGTGGAGTACAATCCGGACCGCGCCTCCAGTAGCGCAATATTGACCACGGTAAAGGATACGGGCGTTCATGCGGAATTGGTGGGTCTTTGAGAAGCTAAGAAGCTGAGGCGTTTTTTGGCACTATTGCCAGCACCGGCCGAACCAGGCGCCGGCGGGTGCATTCCCAAAAAGTGGCATTTAGTGAAGTTGAACAAGAACCACGCGTTAGGGTTCTGCTCTGACAGGAGTAGCCGGCGAAGAGGCTCCCTGGGAAATGCACCGATTAAGGGCCGGGTCCTTGCCAGAGGTAGTATTGCATTGAAGCTGGAGTGAGCGTCATCCTCTCCTGAGGCAAATAAGACTTCCGGTTGCACGGAAGGCAGGAGAGGACGATGCTCGAAGGGATCGTACAGGATCAGGTCACCGCCCTGCTAGGCGAGCAAGCCGAATGGGGACGGGAGCTGGCTCAAGACTTTGACTTCGCGGCGCTCGAGGCGAAGGTGGGCGAAGCACTCAATCGCCTGGGGGCAGAGGTGCTGAAGGGCGGCCTTGAGTGCGCAGCTCGTGGCGCCGGAGTTCATCCAGGCCCTGAAGGACTTGGGGGCGCGGTTAAGGGATGCGGCTCAAGGGTTACCGTTTGGTGAAGGTGCATCTTGGCAGCGGGCAATCGGTCGAGGTGGTAGCCCCGTACTTTGTGAAAGCCGCGCCGAAGGGTCG
>JAGTVB010000069.1 GCA_018224385.1 Gammaproteobacteria bacterium | reverse complement strand
GCTGTTTTTTGTGGGCATTGCGCTGCTCCTGCGCAATGTTTGGGTCTGGGTGCACTGGGTCTATTTGGCGACGCCGCGCCGAGGCGGTCGCAAACTCAACTTGCAAAGCTTGCGCTTCAAAACCCTGTTGATGTGGCTCACCCATTTCGCCTAGGAGACTTTCGGATTCGACGATACGGTGATCGCTGCCCGGATACCTTAAGAACGAGGTAAACTTGGAACTACTGAGGCTACCTCAGGGTTACAATGAACATCCAGAATTCAGACATCGATTCGGTATCAATGGACGTTGCCCTATGCTCGACGCAACACTGACAGAATTTCGCAACCATGCCAAGCGCTATTTGGACGCGGTCGAGCGCGGCGAGTCGGTGCGAATTTACCGCAAGGGCCGTCCAGTCGCCGAGCTGGTGCCGGTAGCCACCCCTACCCCCCCTTGGAGGAACGCTCCCAGTGTCCGATTACGGCTAGGCGAACTCTGCTTGAGCGATGAGATCGTCGCTGATCGCGCTCGGAGCCGATGAGGCTCTTCCTCGACACGTCGGCGTTCATTAAGCGCTATGTAGAAGATCCAGGCAGCGCGCGATAGGGGTCACATCTTGAAACGATCAGGTATAGTTATCTAATCGGTGCTTGTCGAGGCATGGCAAGGCAGCTGCAAATCGAGTGACCTAATGCCTGTATCCCTGCCGACGAGGTCTGGCCGTTGGCGCCCGGGGTGGGCACAGAGCCTTGGCATGATCATTTTCAAGCTCTGATCCGGGTACACCGCCAAACGGAGCGTTTTAGCACCCCGCTCAAAGAGTGGGTACGCACTGACGAGACGGCTTATTACCTTTGTGACCAGCCGCTTTCCGCAGCACAGTTCAATCAGGCGATCCGTGCCCATTGGGCCATTGAGAATCGGCTTCACCACGTCCGGAACACGAGACTCGATGAAGATGCTAGCCGAATCCGCTGCAATCCAGGCATCTTCGCAAAACTGCGTTCTTTTGCCCTTAATCTCCTACGCTTTAACGGCGTCGAAAACATCAGCTTGGGCCTATATGACAACGCGCTTAGCCTCGATAGAGTTCTGGCTTATCAGGGCCTTTAGCGTTGAACAGCCCTGTCGTAAACGGGAAAGTTTGATGCGCCGGAAAAATTGGGGGTTCCGGCTTATAGCCAGATATCCCCAAAATTTGTGGATAAAGCCTGGGAAGTTCTTGACGGAATCGTGACCGCGCCAGGACTTGCCGCGATTGGCTGAAATTTGGTCAGCCGAAGACCATCACGCCTTCGTCATGGCACGCAGGTCTTTCAGCAGGCGGTAGAGAACGAGAGGCTCGCCGGGAAAGGGCTCGAAGCCGAGATGGGCATAGAACCGACACGCCGTCTCGTCCTTCGCATGAACGAGCAGGGCGCGGACGCCGGCGATATCTGCCACCTGCAGGGTGCGGCGGATGGCATCTAGGACCAGAGCCGCCCCAAGCCCTTTGCCTTGCCAAGACTGATCGACGGCGAGGCGGGCCAGTAGCAGAACGGGGATCGGATGGCGGGGAATGCCCTTGCCCAGACGCTCCGGGGCATCCTCATAGAGGACATTGCCGACAACGAGGGTGTGATGGCCGACGATGGTTTCGCCCATTACGGCCACATAGGTCTGCGAGATATTGGCGCGCTGGCCGGGCAGGGCGTGCAGGTGGATGAAATTGTTCAGCGCCTCATGGCCGCAGTCGAAGCGGGTCGAGTCGTGCGAAATCGCCAGCTTGGCGATGCGGGGCTTTTCATCCATGCGGCTCGCATCAGTCCAGAAGGCTGGGTTCGTTCAGCAACCGCTCCAGACGCGGATGCCGGCGCGGCGGCGCGTCGAGCGCGGCCATGAAAGCTTCCCATTGTTCGGCGTTCAACCCGAGGCGCGAACGTTCCGCGAGCACTTCGCTTGCCGTGCTGAGCGCGCTTTGCAGCACGAACTGGCTGATCGAGGTGTGACGCTCCCGGGCGGCCTGTTGCAGAATCTGCTTGGCCTGCGGCGTGAGGCGGATATCAAGCTTCTCGGAGCGGTTGGATGGGGTCGGCATGGGTTTCTCCTGTCAGCCACTAACATAGCAGTGTGTCATGACAATGTCCAGACAACAAGCATGAGGTTCGTTCATAGTGGGGGTTCCAATGATAGTGAAACCCACGGTTGACTAAAGTGATGGCAGGATAGATCGGACCGGCGTTTTCTTAGCCTGTGCATTGTCAGGGCTTTCGAGGCCGATAAGTTGATGAGGCGAAAGCGCGCGGATTCCAGCGGCGCCCGGAGAGCACAAATCTCCGATTAGAGGCTGAATAGATGACCGCAACCAATCTCATCTGCCAGTCAATAGTTAGCCTATTGCAAACGGGGGCAGGTCCCTATATGCCACCTGGCTGAGGAGGCTTTGGGCTTTGACTCTAGCAGCTCTTCGCAAGGGCCACTGGGATGTCCTGTTGCGCATCCCGAGCCCTGCGGCGCGCTCGGCTAAAGGGTGGCTCCATCAGCCTTGCGCATCACTTCAGTTCCTTCAGCATCGCATCGCGCAGGATCGCATTGAGCCTCGTCTGGTAGCCTTTGCCCTTCGACTTGAGCCACTCAGCACGTCAGAATCCAGGCGCACAGTCGTTAAGGTTTTGGTTGGCTTGTAGAACGGATTGCGCACCGTGTTTTTCCAGAACTCGTCGCCCAGCGGCGGGATGTCGCTGTAGTCGGTCTCCTCCTCGCAATTAACGGGGTCAGGTCTCACATTGCAACATTGAGGTAGGCGGAGGAAGTCGCATCGCCAAATGGGGGGCGGGGATCAATGGGCTACCCCGTGATCTCTTTCCAGAAGTCATGTGCAATGTGAGACCTGACCCCTTCCGTGCGCTATCTATCGATCACCGGTGTCCCTTTCGTACCACCACTTTTTCCTGCTCGATCACCTTCCTGAATGCCTCGCTAGTGGTCGCCCAGTCCACCACGTCCACTTTCCAAGGCAGATCGGATTCGGAAAAGTCGTCCATCAGTGCCGCGCTCGCTTCTAGCGGCAACGACCGATCGGTGATGACCACAAGGTCCAGGTCTGAATAGGGCTTGGCCCGCCTTGTGGCGCGTGAGCCGAACGCCCACACCTCATATTGCGGCACGTGCTTTCGCAGAATGTCGCGGACAAGGGCCCAGTGGTCGGGACGAATGTCGATCGGGGGTACCACGTCGATGTCTTGCAGTAAGGTCATGACAACCGTTTCCGCAATTGGTCGCGCAGGAAGGTGGCTTCCGCCAGGAAGTCGGGGAGGGCGGGGACCACTTGGACTGCGATGTCCTCGTCGTAGGTGCGATTCGTCTTGCTGCGCATCTCCCGGTAGGTTCTCCACTTCGGCCAGTCG
>JAGTVB010000068.1 GCA_018224385.1 Gammaproteobacteria bacterium | reverse complement strand
TGGGCAAGTTCGTTGATACGGCGTGGTCCGGGGACGGATGACGTGCACCCTATCCACACTCAGGAGGGGGGCTGTTGCGCCCGCACTAAAGGTTTTTGGGCCATGGTCATCAGCCAATCCCGCGAACGCCTTCGCCGATGCTCGTCTCCAGCAGCATCTTGAGCTCAGGGAGACAGGAGCCACAATGGGTGCCAGCCCTCAGGGCTTGACCCATGGCGGCGACCGTAGGAAACTGCTGCTCGCGGATCGCCGTTCTAATCGTCGTCTCGCCAACACCAAAGCACGCGCAAATGGTACGACCGGCATCAACCCGACCCTTGGCGGGCTTTGCGGCGAGTAGACTCATGCGCTCACCGTCATTTAGCGCCTCTTCAGCAAACAGGCTCGCCAGCCAGCTGCGGGATGGTAGCGCAAGCGAGGAGGAGACGAATACACACGCCTCGAGTCTGCCGTTCCTTATTTTGACGGCGCGGTAGCGTCCCACCGCTTTGTCCTCGAAATCGATCCAGTCGCCATCGTGTCCCAACAGGTTGCGGGCCTGAGCGATAAAGTCCTCGATCGGGATCGCTCCCCCAAGCTCATAGCGCCACGCGTGCTCGCCCCGGGCCCTCACCCAGTAGTGCGCCGCGCAGGACCTCAGACGCTCACGGGACAAAATAAATCCGGCCCAGGTCGGGGCATAGGGCGCAATGCGCACCGGCGTGTGCTTGAACTCCGGCTCACCGGAGATCGGGTCGGTTGCTGGGTTGACAACCGCCCCAATGCGGCTTTGGCTCGCGAATTCTCCGCTCCAGTGGATGGGCACAAAGACCGAGCCAGGTTGTTGGTCCGAGCTAAGCTGCACCCGGACCGTCACTTCCCCCCAGCGGCTAAAGACGCGGGCGAGCCCTCCGTGGGCCACCCCATAGCGTACCGCGTCCCTTGGATGCACATCGACTGCGGGCTCCGGCGTATGCGCGCCAAGCCGCGGCGATTTACCGGTGCGCGTCATCGTATGCCACTGGTCACGTACCCGACCCGTATTCAGCACCAGCGGGAAATCGTCGCTCAGCGCGTGCGCGGGGGCTGTAGCGTGCACGGGCACAAACCGCGCTTTGCCCGAAGGCGTGAAGAAGCGGCCATCGGCAAACGGCCGACGCGCCTCTGGGGTATCGCCAAGTGGCCACTGCACGGGGTGCAGCGCGTCATAGTCGGCCTCCGAGAGGGCGGCCAAGCGACTGATGTCGAAGTCCCGTGTGCCCCCATTCTCGTAGCCTGAAAGCGCCGTGTGTTCCCGAAAGATGGCCGCTGCGCTCTCATAGGGAAAGGCTTTAGCGTAACCGAGGCGCCGCGCGATTTGGGTGACGATCCACCAATCGGGCCTTGCCTCCCCGGCGCAGGACAAGAAACGACGGCTCCGGGAGATACGCCGTTCGGAGTTGGTCACGGTGCCGTCTTTCTCCGCCCAGGGAGCCGCCGGCAGCAGGACATGGGCCAGGGCGGTGGTATCGGTGCGGCGCACACAATCGGAAACCACCACCAGCTCACAACGGCCGAGCGCCGCGCGCATGCGGTCGACATCGGGCAAGCTGACCATGGGGTTGGTGGCCATGATCCACACGGCCTTGATATGACCCTCGCCCATCGCTCGGAAAAGATCGACCGCCTTGAGTCCGGGCGCGGTGGCCATGCGCGGCGCCTGCCAGAAACGCTGGACCCGAGCCACGTTTTCCGCAGAGAAATCCATGTGGGCCGCCAGCGTGGTCGCCAAGCCGCCCACCTCTCGACCGCCCATGGCATTGGGCTGGCCGGTGAGGGAGAACGGGCCCATGGCTGGCTTGCCGATACGCCCGGTGGCGAGATGACAGTTGATGATGCTATTGACCTTATCGGTGCCACTGGTGGACTGATTGATGCCCTGAGAAAAGAGCGTCACGGTCTTCGGCGTGCGCACAAACCATCGAAAGAAACGACCCACATCCTCCGGCGAAATCCCACAGGCCTTCGCAACCTCCAGGATGCCTGAGCCGGTCGTCCGTGCCGCCGTCATGGCCGCCGCAAAACCCTCCGTATGCTGCTCCAGAAAATCCCAATCGAGAGCGTCCTCGCGCCGTACGTAGTTAAGTAAGCCATTAAACAGAACGGCATCGGTGCCGGGACGAACGGCAAGATGGAGATCCGCAATCTCACAGGTCGGGGTGCGACGCGGGTCGATGACCACGACCTTGACATGTTCCCGAGCCGCCTTGGCTGCCCGCAGCCGCTGAAAGATCACAGGGTGGCACCACGCCGCGTTACTGCCAACCAGCACCAGGAGGTCGGCCCATTCCAGGTCCTGGTAATCACAGGGCACCAGATCCGCACCGAAGGCGCGCACATGACCGGCAACGGCTGAGGACATGCAAAGGCGGGAGTTGGTATCGATGTTGGCGCTGCCGATATAGCCCTTCATCAGCTTGTTGGCGACGTAGTAGTCTTCCGTCAGCAGCTGGCCCGAGACATAGAACGCGACCGCTCCTGGCCCGTGCTTTTTGATGATTCGTTGCAGCCCCCGCGCTACGCTCTCCAGGGCTTTATCCCAGGTCACGCGCCGCCCATGGCACTCTGGGAAAAGCAGGCGACCCTCGTGGTCCAGCGTTTCACCAAGCGCCGCACCTTTGGAGCAGAGCCGGCCGCTGTTGGCTGGATGGGCGTCGTCACCGCGCACGCTCACTTGCCCGTCATCACCCATCGTGGCAAGGATGCCGCAGCCAACCCCACAGTAGGGGCAGGTCGTGGCAACATCTCGAGCACGGATCTCAGCCCGGCGGTCCATGCCTCAAGCCTCCACGGGGTCTTGAGTCGGGGCGCCGGCCGTCACAACGTCTGCCTGGGGCAAAAGCAGTACCCGCCCCTGGTCGACCCGCACCGGGTAGGTGGTGACGCAGCCTTCGTCCGGTCCGACGGCACGACCGGTCTTAAGATCGATGACCCAGTCATGCAGCGGGCAAGCGACGTGGGTGCCGAAAACGATCCCTTGGGATAAGGGGCCGCCGCGGTGCGGACATCGATCACGAAGCGCAAATACCCGGTCATCTGCCGTGCGAAAAATCCCAACCGCCTCACCGGCAATGCGCACCACGCGCGTGCCGAGACGCGGAATGTCCTCAAGCTTGCCGACCTCAATCCAGTTGCTCATCAGGGAGTTGTTCCTCGCCTTGGGACAGCATGGGGTATGGTGCGCACGCTGACGTTAGCCCGCACCTGCCGTCTGCAGCGGTGTGAACTCGCTCACATCCAGACCCTCGGCGCGCGCGCTCCACGGATCGAGCTGCGCGTATCTCTGGGATTCACCAAAGCGCGCGGCAAGGGCTCTTCGCTCCTCAGGCTGGTCGACCAGCCGCTCCTTCAGGTAGGAAAGCCCGACCCGTTCCACCCACGGCGCGGTGCGCTCGAGATATCTGGCCTCCTCACGGTAGAGCTGCAGATAGGCGCCGGCGTACTCGAGCACATCCTCCATGGATTTCACCTTGCACAGCAGATCGGTGACACGCACTTTGATGCCGCCGTTTCCCCCGACATGGATCTCCCAGCCGGACTCCACGGCCACTACGCCGAAATCTTTGATGGTGGCCTCGGCGCAGTTGCGCGGGCAGCCAGAGACCCCCATCTTGACCTTGTGGGGCGCCCAGGCGCCCCAAGTCAGTTGCTCGATCTTGATGCCCATCAGGGTGGAATTCTGGGTGCCGAAGCGGCACCACTCCGACCCCACACACGTCTTCACCGTGCGGATGGCCTTACCGTAGGCGTGTCCTGAAACGAATCCGGCCTGACTCAGATCGCCCCAGATCCTCGGCAAGTCTTCTTTCTTCACGCCGAGCAGGTCGATGCGCTGCCCGCCGGTCACCTTCACCGTGGGGACCCGGTACTTCTCAGCCACCTCGGCAAGCGCTCTGAGCTGCGCGGGACTGGTCTCCCCACCAAAAATCCTTGGCACCACGGAGTAGGTTCCATCCTTTTGGATATTGGCGTGGACCCGCTCATTGATAAAGCGCGAGCGTGCGTCGTCTTCGTACTCTCCTGGCCAGGCGCAGAGCAAATAGTAATTGAGCGCTGGCCGACATTTCTGGCAACCGTCGGGCGTTTTCCACTCCAAGAAATGCATCACCGCCGGGATGGTCGTTAGCTGCTGCTCCCGAATCGCCTTGCGCACCTCGTCGTGGCTGTACTCGGTGCAAGGACATACCGGCTTTTTCTTCGGCGCCGCGTCGTAACCTTCCCCCACCGTCGAAGCGAGCACCGCTTCCACCAAGCCGGTACACGATCCGCAGGAACTCGACGCCTTGGTATGGGCGCGAACCTCATCGAGCGTGAACAGCCCCCCTTCGGTGATGGCCCGCATAAGCTCTCCCTTGGAGACACCGTTACAGCCGCAAATCTCGGCGTTGTCGGCCATCGCCGCCACGCGGTGTCCGGCATCGACGTGTCCCGCATCACCGATGTGCGCTTGGCCAAACAGCAGGTTTTCGCGGATATCGGCAATGCAC
Source organism: Gammaproteobacteria bacterium (assembly GCA_018224385.1). Taxonomy (GTDB): domain Bacteria; phylum Pseudomonadota; class Gammaproteobacteria; order HK1; family HK1; genus JAGTVB01. The sequence continues at coordinate 120 of JAGTVB010000068.1, read as the reverse complement.
GCTTGGTCGCGCATCAACTGAAAGTACCAGGAGCCGTCCATCGTATCGCCATAGAGAACGGCACCCGTTATTCTTTGGTCCTGAATGACAATTTTCTTATAGACGCCGCGCGCGGCATCC
>JAGTVB010000067.1 GCA_018224385.1 Gammaproteobacteria bacterium | reverse complement strand
CCGGCCCGTGTGTCGACACCCAGGGCGCTACCAGCGATCGCCTCGGCCGTAGCCGCCGCCACCGCGGCTCTCCCGGGGCGCCTTCGGCTTGGCTTCATTGACTTTGATTTCGCGCCCATCGAGGATGCTGCCATTGAGTTCCTCGATAGCCTTCTGCGCCTCGCTGTCGCTCGACATCTCGACGAAGGCAAAGCCCTTGCTCTGACCCGTATCGCGATCCGTGATCACGTTGACCGAATCCACCGTTCCATACTGGCTGAACGCATCCTGCAGCGTCTGCTGGTTGGCCGAGTACGGCAAATTACCGACGTAAAGTTTCCTGCCCATAATAGTTTCCAAAGGTTCGATAATCGCTCCAGAGGATGCGGGCACGATGCCCGCATCCTCTATAGAAGCGATATGAAAGGGGCCTGAATTATACAGCTTTTCTGGAGACTGGAAAGCCCGCCGGCCAGAATAAACCCGTTATGGCGGGGACGGTCTACCCGGTCTTCGTCTGGCTCCTGTATCACCCTTCGGTCGGTTGCGGCCCACATTGGGCTCCTCGTCCTCCACCATCGACCCCAGGCTGGCGAGGAGCGATCGAACTCGCTTTGGCCCGCGGGATGATATCGATGGCATGGGCATCGCGTTAATCCGCGCTTTGCGGCGTCTCGGCAGTGCCCGGAACATCCGGAGTCTGCATTTCGGGTGCATTGCCCACCGAGTCGGTCTCGGGCTCATTGACAGGCGCTCCACCCTCGTGCTCTTCCTCCCCGGTGGGTTTGTCAGCGACAGCCAGCTTATCGCGGGCAGCGGCTTCCAATAATGGTTTGGCATTCCATTCCTCGAGCTCCAGGTACCAGGGGCGATTGGAGGCCTTGAGCACGTGCCGATCGCCCTTCTCGGGCTTGGACAGTGTCCACAGAACGCGCTCGCCGTCGCGCTTCTCAAGGCCCAGAGTCAGGAGGGGTTCGTCCTGCCGCCACTCAGGCTTGGCTTCCGTGCCCAGCACACCGTCCACGCGCAGTTCAGTGATGGCCCGAGCGAGCACCCGCGCCTGCTCGGCATTCAGCTGTTCGCCCTCGGGCAGCCCCTCAGCACGCCAGCCATCCTTTTGTGGATCATCCGCGCCCTCGTCATGGCGAATCAGCCTAAGGCCACTTTGACCTCTCCAGGTCATCTCGATGGCGCCGAGGGCCTCCGTGTCTGCTTTCAGCAGACCCTTGTCCAACCACTCATCCGCCTGGCTTGGCAGCTCATAGGCGGTTAGCTCCACCGCATACACCGCCTCGTCGGCGGCGGTTCGAGCATGCGTTTTGCGCAGGCCCGGCGAGCTGCCGAGGTAAATTGTCGCAAGGATTTCGTCCCCGTGGCTGACAACGACGCGGCGCTCAAAGGCGTCATCCGCCACTTTGAACCGCTTCAGCGCGCCCGCCGTGGTCGCCACGGCATAGCCGCGTTTGGTGTCGGCGAGCTTGTCCAGCACACCCTGCACCCTGGCGGCGTCGGCCGGAGCATCAGCGTAGCTTGGCAAAATCCATCCTCCGTCCTGCTTGCTAAGCGCAACGGGCGCCGTTTTCTCGGCGGCCTGGTCGGATGGCGGGTCACCCGGATGCGGGCCTTCAATCAACAGCCGATCCGCAGTCTTGAGCTCGGCCTGCACAAGCGGCGTGTCGGGCTGCTGCGCCGTGAGCCGATCGCCGCTCACACCCAGCACCACAGCCAGCGCCAGTTGCAGGCCAAGCACGATGGCAAGTACAGGTATCCAGCGTTGCATCGATCAGACCTCCTGCAGAATCTGTGCGTAACGGGCTTGGGCGGTGCGCCGACGGCGCCGGTTGAGAAACCACACCAGGGCGAGACCGCCAACGGCGAGGCCGTAGTTCAAGTATTCCCAGAACGCCTGGGTGTCACGCTCCAGCGGCACGAGCGTGCGGGCAAAATGCCCGCGGCTGCGGATACCGAGCAGCCCTTGGTCCTCCAGCGACCAGTCAATCACGTTCTGCGCAAATTCAGCGGGTTTGACATAGTGCGTGCCCAACGACTGGCTTATCAAACCTTCCGTTTGGTCGGCGAAGAGCGTGCTTGAGCTCACTAGGATCAGGCGCGCAGAGTCGGCGGAATGGTCGATGACGCCCGTGATGGCGGCTTCCTCGGCCGGCTGCGCCGTGTCCGCATCCTTTGGCGCAGCACCGTCAGCAGCCGCGTCCTCATCCTCAGTGCCCTGGCCCCCGCTCTCTTCTGACGCGGTTGCCGCCGCTGCCAGCAACGGCGACGCCTTACCTTTGAATGCCGAGTCGAATCGACCTTCCACCATCACGGTCAGCAACCGCACAGCACGCGGCTCGCCTTCGGCAAAGCCGAGCCGCGGATGGGAACGGTAGTCCGGTACCAGATTCTGGCTATCCGACACCCAGCTCCGGGCCGAGGAGCGCAGCAACTCGGTCACTTTGCGGCCTTGGTTCTGGTCCGCGTCCACGTCGATGGGGACCGCCCACGGCACGTAGAGCTGCCCGAGACCGGCGGTAACGGCGCTCTCGGAATCCAGCCCGCTGCCGCGCACATCGGCGATGTAGGGGTAATCGATGAGCCGGATTTCGCGCACGCTAAAGCCGCCGATGCGCCGCTCCACCGGGATCGGCAGCGCACCGCTTTGCGGATCGAGCACCAGTTGCTCGCCAAGCGCCAAGCCATGCTTCGCCAGCCAATCCTCGAGCCCGCTCTTGACCTTGCGCGCCTCGATGCTTTGACCCACATCGACATCGAACGGCCCGGTGGACAGCAGCACCGTGCCCCCTTGCATGAGAAACTGATCGATGGCGAACACCTGCTTCGCGTTTAGGTCCTGGGGAGCCAAGATCATCAGCAGGTCGGCCTCGGCCGGCACCCGCCCCTCCTCGAGGTCGGTGTCGAGCCACCGCGCCGACTCGCTCAGGGCCTCGCGCAGTACAGAAAATTGCCTGCTGTCACTCGTCGAACCCCCGAGGCCCGGGATATTGGGGGTGGCAGGCGGGGCCAGCACCGCCACGGTCTTGAGAAAACCCGGGGAGAAGCGTTTAACCGCGGATTCTAACGCCCGCTGGAATCCGGCCTCGTCCAGATCCTGGGGCAACGGCACCTGTACCGTTTCACGGCCATCGCTCAGGGTCAGGTAAAACCAGAAGGGTTGCGGATCCAACAGCCCCGTGATCATGGGACGAAAACCGTACTCATCGGCCAGCTTGCTGGCCAGAGCCTGATCGGCGCCCGGATCGGCGAACACCACCTTGAATTGATCCGCGTCATTGCCCGCTTCCCTGCGGATGGTCTCCAGCGCCGTCTCAAGCGCTCTACGGACTTCCCTTAACTCGTCCGGCAGCGTGTTATCGCCGGAGAGGTATCCAGTAAAGGTCAGCGGACGGTTCAACGCTTCAAAGGGACTACCGCCACCTTGGTAGCTGGTCAGCACCTTGCGCACCGCACGGGTAATATCGTATTCGGGGTTTTTCAGCTCCACGTCGAGATCGGACTCAGAACGGACCTTGACGTCGATGAGATCACGGTAGTTGAGCACCTCGTATTGATCGCCATAAGCCACCAGGATATCGAAGTACGAGTTGACCACCGATGCCTGGTACTTGCTCGCAGTCTGGAACGGGACCGGCTGTATGCCGTACTTGCTGCCGGCTTCTTCTTCCAGCTCCGGATTCTCATGGGGATCGACGAACTCGACGCGCACCTTATCGCCACCAGCCGCCGCGTACTCTTCGAGCAGATCGCGTAGCTGAGGCACCAGCGGCGCCAGCAGCGGATGGGTGGAGGCGCTGAAATAGCCGCGGATCAGCAGCGGCTCTTGCAGCTGCGTCAAGTAGCCGCGGGTCGCGTCGGAAAGCGTGTAAATGTTGCCGGTGGTCAGATCGGCCCGCGCCCAAGCCACTTGGCTCAACCACAGGTTGGCACCAAGCACATTGGCCACCAGCAACCCGGCCACCCAATGCCACGTGCGGTGGGCCCGCTGCCGGCGGTTGTTCGCCCATCGCAGTCGTTCCAGCGACAAACGATTGAGCACCAGGAACGCGGCGGTAATGGAGAGGTAGTAGTACAGATCCCGCAGGTCGAGCACGCCGCGGGTAATAGACTCAAAGCGTGAGCCCGCCCCCACCGCGCGGAGCAACTCGCCGGCACGGTGTCCAAACAGCGCGGTCAACGCCTCCGAGCCCACCAGGTAAAAAACCCCGGCGATCACCACCGTGAGGATCAGGCTGACGATTTGATTGTCGGTCCGCGAGGAAACCCACAGGCCGATGGCCACGTAGGCCGCCGCCAGCGTGAGCGCGGCCAGGTAGCCGCCGACCACCGGACCCCAGTCCAGCGGCCCGAGAAAGGACACGGTCACCGGCAGCGGCAGCGTCAGCGCCAGCGCGATGGCGACCAGGCTCATGCCGCCGAGAAACTTGCCGAGCACCTGATCCGTGGGAGACGCCGGTGCGGTGAGCAGGAGCTCCAAGGTCCCGCCACGGCGCTCCTCCGCCCAGGAGCGCATGGTCAGTGCCGCCACGAGAAAGATCAGCAGCACCGGCATCCACTGAAACAGAGGGCGCACGTCGGCGATGTTGCGGGCGAAAAAGGTCTCGACCCAGAAAAACACAAACAGGGTTACGCCCAAGAAGGCGCCCAAAAACAGAAAAGCCGCCGGCGACGCGAAGAAGCCAGCCAGCTCCTTGCGAGCCACGGGCAGGATATCACGCCGCATGGTTCACCTCCGGGGCCCCGAACCGGTCCACCTCGTTGACCTCGGCATAAAGCGTCTCTAAATCGCGGCGTTCGGGCCAGAGTCCATACAGCGCCAGGCCCGCCTGCTGCAGCACGGCGCTCACCTTCGGCGCCGTTCCTTCGGCGGACTGCAGGGCGTAGCGGTAACGGCCATCGACGGACTGTTCCAGGGTCACCTTTGCAACCCCCTCGATCCCTTCCAATACCGGCCGCGCGATAGCTTCCCCTTGATCCAGAGTTACCAGTAAACCCGCACCACGTTGGAGCTCATCGAGGCGGGCATCCAACACCTTACGGCCAGCGCGCAGCACCACCACCCGTTCACAAACCGCCTGCACTTCCTGCAGGATGTGGGTAGAGATAATCACGGTAGCGCTCTTAGCCAACTCCCGAATCAGATCCCGCATGTGCAAAATCTGCGTGGGATCCAGGCCATTGGTGGGCTCGTCCAGGATAACGATGTCCGGGTCGTGCAAGATCGCCTGAGCCACCCCCACGCGCTGGCGGTAACCTCGGGAAAGCGTTTCGATGGACTCCGTGGCTTTCTCTTTCAAGGCAGTGCGGCGAATGGCCGCGGCGATCGCGTGACCACGTCGGACTGCCGGGACATCATGCAGGGCAGCCTGGTACTCGAGGAAATCTATCACCGTCATCTCCGGCCACAACGGACAATTCTCGGGCAGATAACCAATACGCGCCTGAATGGCCCGCGTGTCACGGCCCACTTCGAGACTACCGACGCGAATGGAGCCTTCGGTAGGTTCCAGAAAACCGGTCAGCATTTTCATCAGGGTGGTCTTGCCGGCCCCATTGTGGCCGAGCAGCCCCACCACCTCACCACGGCGGATGTGGAAGCTGACATCATCCACGGCAGTAAAATCGCCGTAGCGACGCGTCAGGTGCGCCAACTCGATCATGGATTACCCCTCGTTCCTATCTGTGTAACACCGTCCTGCAATACCCTTACCATGGCTGACCCGCCGCTCTGACCGCGACCGATGTTTGCGTTCGCTTATGCCGATGGCGTTGCACAAACCTCAGCCCGTGGCAGGCGTTAGGTGGGCTGCGACCCAGGGAGAATGACTGCCAGATTGGGTCGCCTCAGGGTGGAAGGCGCGACAGAAGGAGACGCCAAGCCTTGCGGCTAGCAGTTCCAAGTTCTCTGCTATTTGCTGACATCACGCGCACGCCCTGTCAGATCTTCCTGATCCCTGATCGATCCCTATTATTCTGCCTCTGAGGGCAAAAAAAGGCGTGAAAGAATACCTGCAGTATATGAGGACGACGGGCTGCAAGACAAGAGCGGCGCGGGTGGTAGCGACCAATCACTGTCAATCGCGCGGTCTAGGCGCCGACCAATTCTGTTCACCCACAGCGTGCAGCCGCGTGCGCAGCGCTTCCAGTTCTTCGAGCAGATCGAGTACCAGTGCGGCTCCGGCACAATTGACGCCCAGATCACGCTGTAGTGTCACTGCAACCCGAACCCGGCGCAGGCTCGCACCGCCGAAACGCCAGCGGCCAGGTTCGCGTCCGACCGGCTCGATGATCCCCTCATCCACGAGCTCGAAGAGCTGCTCGGCGCGCAGCTGGCACGAACGGCAAAGATCCGCCAGCGTGAGCTCGACCTCGTCTTCAAGCACTTCGCCCGATAGCAATGGTACTAGGTCACTCTTCATAACACGACTAAACCCCCAGCCGGCGGCGCGGATTGAAGCTAAGCTCCTGTGCCATTTTTCGGTACACCGCCTTGGCGGCCTCCGTGTCGGCAGGCGGCAGTGCGATCTGCAACACCACGTACAGATCCCCAGGCGGCTTACTGGGGATCCCCCGATCCTTTAGCCGCAGCTTGCGGCCAGCGGCCGACCCAGGCGGGAGCTTTAAATCGACAGGCCCCGTCGGGGTAGGCACCTTCACCGATGCCCCCAACGCGGCTTCCCACGGCGCGACCGGCAGCTCCAGGAATACATCGCGTCCTTGCACGCGGTAAAAGGGATGCGGCCGAAACTCGATCTCGAGGTACATATCGCCCGCCCGCCCTGTTCCGCCACCAGCCCCACCCTGGCTAGCAAGTCGGATATGCTGCCCCTGGCGCACTCCCTTGGGGATGCGCACGTTTAACACGCGCTCTGCGACTACGGGCTCGCCTTCTGGGTTGATCTCCGTGTGGCGCAAAGTCAGGGTACGCGTGGCTCCCTGATAGGCGTCTTCGAGATCAATGAGCACCTTGGCGTACGTGTCCTCTCCGCGAACATTGTATTGGCCACGCGGTGCCTGCGCAAAACCTCGGCCAAACAAAGATTCGAAAAAATCGCTGAACTGAGACGCGTCCCCATGGGTAAATCCGCCTCCGGCAAAGGAAAAGCCCTGGTCCCAGTCAGGCGGCGGCCTAAATTCCTGGCCGGCCCGCCAATCCGCGCCCAGCCGATCATAAGCCGCGCGTTTCTCCGGATCCTTCAATACCTCATAGGCTTCTCCGACCTCCTTGAAGCGTTGCTCCGCGTCACGCTCTTTGCTGACGTCGGGGTGGTATTTTCGCGCCAGCTTACGGTAGGCGCGCTTGATCTCGTCCTCGGTGGCGCTGCGCGAGAGACCCATAATTTTGTAATAGTCTTTATATTCCACACACCCCTCCAGCGGCTGTCAGAAGGTAGTCTACCAACTCTTGGACGGGTTGAAACAGGGGGCGGCCACGCGCTATCGAGACGGCTGCGGTTGAGCACACGCAGCGGCCGGCCAGCGCCATAGACAAGGGAAGACACGGCGGGCGATCCGCCGCGTAACGCCGCCATGACAAGCGCAGTCATCTCTTTGCGCCGCTTCTCAAAATCCTCCGCCGGTGCTAAAACCGCCACCACCAAATCCTCCGCCACCGCCACCACGCCAGGGGCTGCCACGACCAAAGCCCCCCGAGCCGAAGTCCGGGTTGGAACGTCGCGGACGAGAGCGTTGCTGCTGCTCGAGCACCCGCCACAGCGAATCGCGGTTTGCCATTCCATTGAGGAAATTGCCCAATATCATGCCCACCATGGCTCCATCGGAGAACTGCGACTCCGGCCGATCGTAGTGCCGGCGCTTGAATTCCCTACGCAAAGATTCCAGCTCGCGGAGCCGCTCTCGATGCTGCTGCGCAAGCCGCTTCACCTCCGATAACGCCGCCTCCAGTTGCTGGCGTTTGTGTTCGGCATCCAGCAGTCGGCTGATGATGACGTCATCCTCGGGAAACGGCGTGGCCAGCGCGGCGCGACGCAGCTGCTGCAAGTCCTCCCGGCCGAACTCGGAGGCCAGGTAGGTCACTGCCTGTTGATAATGTTCATCCTCGCCGGCGGCAAGGTGCTCGCGACGCTGCGACAATACCTGATAGTCGGCCGCCGCCGCGTCCAGGCGCGCATCAATGGCGTCGAGCTTGTCCTGTTCCTGCGCCTGCACCGCCTCGAGTGAGGGGATGCCATCCTCCTCCCGGGCCTCGAGCTCCAGCTGGCGCAAGGATGCGAACTCCGTCTCCGCCTGCTGTTTCACCCGATTCGCGTGCTCACGCAGGCGCTCGGGGATTGCCTGCAGCCGCGCATAATTGACACTGGCGTCGGTGTAGCCGATGCGCTTTGCCACCTTACCGTCCAACCACCGGGTAATAGGATTGGCCCGGTAGTCCGCCGTCCCATAGCGCCGCTGCCACAGGTACATGAACAGGCGATCGTTTCGATAGGAGCGGCTTTTCTCATCCTGTTCCTGCGCGCTGCGGGTGGCTTTGTCGGCGGCATGCAAGGCGGTACGCGCGGCTTCCCGAGCGCGCTCGCGCTGCGCGCGGTACAGCGGATCGGCGTCTAAACGCGCCTGGGTTTTCGCTTCTGCAGCATCCGCCTTCTGCGCCGCTCGTTCGAGCGCATCCGCCTGTAGCGTGCGTTCCTGCTCGAGTTGCCGGCGGTTATCCTCGGCCACCCGGATCGCCTGCGCCAGCTCCTTGGCTGCCGCTTCTCGGGCCTGCAGCAGTGCCGCCACTTGGCGCTCCGTGGCGTCGATACTGGAGAGCACCGCACCGGAGGCAATGCTGTCTACCCTGAGGCGAGCGAGCTCGCGATAGTGCCGAGCCTGCAACGTCT
>JAGTVB010000066.1 GCA_018224385.1 Gammaproteobacteria bacterium | reverse complement strand
TGATCAATCGCACCGCCTCCGTGAGCACGTTATGCACCGAGCCGACAATAGGAATGTCGACCCGTACATTTTTCGCGATGGACGAGGGATCGATATCGATATGGATGATCTTCGCGTGGGGACAGAATTTGCTCAACTCGCCGGTAACCCGATCGTCGAACCGGGCGCCGATGGCAATCAGCACATCGCTGTCGTGCATGGCCATATTCGCTTCGTAAGTGCCGTGCATTCCCAGCATGCCGATAAATTGGGGATCGGTAGCCGGGTAGCCACCAAGCCCCATCAGCGTATTGGTGATGGGAAAACCCAGCAGCCGGGTAAACTCCGTGAGCACCTCGGAAGCATTGTCCAACACCACTCCGCCGCCGCTATAGATCACCGCCCGTCGCGCCGACATCATGAGCTCCACGGCCTTGCGGATCTGCCCGGGATGTCCCCGCGTAACGGGATTATATGAGCGCAGCTTGACCTCGCGTGGGTATTCGTACTCCGTCCTATCTGCCGTCACGTCCTTCGGGATATCGACCACCACCGGACCCGGCCGCCCGGAGGCAGCCACGTAAAACGCTTTCTTAAGGGTGGAGGCCAGCTCCTCAACGTTCTTCACCAGGAAGTTGTGCTTCACGCAGGGGCGCGTAATGCCAACGCAATCGACTTCCTGAAAGGCATCGTTGCCAATCAGATGGGTGGGTACCTGTCCAGAAAGCACGACCAGCGGAATGGAGTCCATGAACGCGGTGGCAATGCCGGTTACGGCGTTGGTCACACCCGGCCCAGAGGTGACCAGAGCCACCCCTGGCTTAGACGTGGCCCGCGCATAGCCATCGGCCATATGAACCGCACCCTGCTCATGGCGTACCAGGATGTGCTTGACATCCTCTTGCTTGTAGAGCTCATCATAAATATGAAGCACCGCGCCCCCGGGATACCCGAAGAGATGCTTTACTCCCTCATCCTTCAAGAACTGCACAACGATCTGGGCGCCTGTAAGTTCCACGCTTGTCTCCGAACGCACAAAAAACGCCCGGCGGTGCCGGGCTTCGCACACATCTTTATTACACCAACTAAGCTACTCATACTCTTGGCAGAGGTCAAGGCAGCTGCTGCCCCACACACCGCGAGCCCCCGGTTTGTCTCACATCGCGATCCGTGCCACCCTATAGGTGCAGGATCATGACGCGAAAGGGAGAGCGAGATGTTACGTCGGTGCCTACACGTTGGCTGCCTGATCACCTTCCTCGTTATACCTTACCTGAACGCACCGGCCGAACCTTACAAATGGAGCGATAGCCAAGGTCATGTTCATTATGGTGATCGGCCGCCGCAGGGCCAAGCGGCCGAGCCCGTTAAAGTGCATCCGTCGCCGACCCCAAAGAGCGCTGTCGCGCCACCGGCACACACCGAGGCTACCCCTGCCGAGCCAGCGCCCGGCAGCGCACGCCCGGCTGAGACCACCTCACCCAATGGCGAGACCGCCTCGAAGCAATGGATGCAGGAGAACTGCAACATCGCACAACGTAATTTAGAAATTCTAGCGACATCGGGGCGCCGGGTACATGCCACAGATGCCGATGGAAAACCTTACGTGCTTAACGACCAGGAACGCGAGCTGAAGCTTAGCGACACCCAAAAAGAAATCGAGAAGTTTTGTCACGAGCGGTGAGCCGCTTCGGCCAGGGGCGTACCGGGGCAGTACCAGGCCGCCGCGCAGCGCCGCTATGACCGGCACTGTAATTTTATACGATGGCTTGTGAGCCAAGGCGACGATTCAATGCGTGCATCCCAACTGTTACTTGCCACCCTTAAGGAAACCCCAGCTGATGCGGAGGTGATCAGTCACCAACTCATGCTAAGGGCGGGACTGATCCGAAAGCTTGCGTCGGGGCTGCACACCTGGTTGCCGCTGGGGCTGCGCACGCTACGTAAGGTGGAGAGAATTGTCCGGGAGGAAATGGACGCCGCGGGTGGCCAGGAAGTGCTGATGCCCGCCCTACAGCCGGCGGAGCTTTGGATCGAGTCCGGACGATGGCAGGCCTATGGACCGGAGCTGCTGCGTGTTCAGGACCGCCACCAGCGCGAGTTCTGCTTCGGTCCGACGCATGAGGAGGTGATTACCGATTTGGTGCGACGCGAAATCCGCAGCTATCGGCAGCTGCCGACGATGTTCTATCAAGTACAAACCAAATTTCGCGATGAGATTCGCCCGCGGTTTGGGGTCATGCGCGCCCGCGAATTTCTGATGAAGGATGCCTATTCATTCCACTTAGACGAGACCTCCTTGCAGCAGACGTACCAGCAAATGCACAAGACCTACTCCCGGATCTTTGCGCGCTTGGGGCTGGATTTCCGTGCCGTACAAGCCGACACCGGAGCCATTGGCGGACACCTTTCCCATGAATTCCACGTCATGGCAGAGTCCGGTGAAGATGCCATCGCGTTCAGCACGGCGGGCGAGTTTGCCGCCAACGTGGAGACGGTCCCGGCGCCCGCGCCGGACACGCAACGGCCGGCGCCCAAGCGCACCCTTGAGCTGGTACACACACCGCATCAGCGCACCATGGAGGAGGTGGCGACCTACCTCGGCTTACCCGTCCAACAATGCCTCAAGACCCTCTTGGTGCAGGGCGAGAAGGACGCCCTGGTGGCCTTGGTGCTGCGCGGCGATCATGAACTGAATGCCATTAAGGCCGAAGCCCTGACCGAAGTCGCCAAGCCCTTAACGCTGGCCAGTGAAGAACAAATTCGGCAACGAGTGCACTGCCCCCCGGGATTCATTGGTCCGCTCGGCCTCACCATTCCGGTCATCGCGGATCAAACAGCTGCCGTGGTTGCCGATTTTGCCTGCGGCGCCAACCAAGAGGGCAAGCACATCATCGGCGTGAACTGGGAACGGGATCTCCCGCTGCCAAGCGTCGCCGATCTCCGCAATATCGTCGACGGTGATCCCAGTCCTGATGGGCGAGGCACCCTGAGGATCGCGCGCGGCATCGAGGTCGGGCATATTTTCCAGCTCGGCGAGAAGTACAGTGAGTCCATGCATGCGGTCTGCCTCGACGAGCAGGGTCAGGCACAGACGCTGGTTATGGGTTGTTATGGAATCGGCGTATCACGGGTGGTCGCCGCGGCAATTGAGCAAAATCACGATGCGCAGGGAATTCGCTGGCCTACATCAATCGCACCGTTCCAGGTGGTCCTGCTACCCATGAACATGCCGAAGTCGAGGCGCCTCCGGGAGGCGGCAGAGCAGCTGTATGCGGATTTGCTCGCCGCGGGCCTCGAGGTACTGTTTGATGATCGGCCGTTGCGCCCTGGGGTAATGTTTGCCGATGCGGACCTCATCGGCATTCCCCACCGCTTGGTACTGGGCGAGCGCGGACTGGACAACGGAACGGTGGAGTACAAGACTCGACAGGCCGCCAAGAGCACCGAACTCGCACTAAGCGAGGCGGTCGGCCATGTTCGTCAGCAGATTGCCGCCGAGCTCAATGCGGCTGCGAGCACCCCGCTCGAAATGACGAGTTAGTCTGGCTCAGAAGCTGTTTTAGAACTGTCGCGAGCGCCGGCAGAGCAAGGCGCACGGTGGCGACAAAATCGTCGGGAACGATTTTGAACAGCCACAGGCTGGCCCCGAAGGGGCGAGCCCCAGGGATG
>JAGTVB010000065.1 GCA_018224385.1 Gammaproteobacteria bacterium | reverse complement strand
GGGTTCAACCGGGAGCAAGCCATTTGGTACCACCATGAAGTGGCGGACATGCTGCTGCTGAGTGGTCTCGCCGCACAAGCCCAGGGCGCGGACTTCAGCGATGCTTATTGGCGGCGCCTGGAGGCCATGCTTGAGGTCATTGCCTCATTTATGGACGTCGGGGGTAATCTGCCCATGGTGGGAGACTCAGACGATGCGATGATGTTGCGCCTATCCCATGAGCCGGACTTCTGTGCTTACCGATCCCTGCTCGCCACTGGCGCCGTGCTTTTCGGCCGGCCGGATTTCGCCCGCAAGGCCGGTAGACTGGACCAGAAATCGCGCTGGTTGTTGAGTGTCCGGCCAGAATTTTGCGACCAGCCGCGGGCTCTTGACGCTCGATTCGATGCGTTGCTCGCACGCAAGGGTGGCTCGTTGCCGGTTCGACAGTCTTTCCCTGATGCCGGCTATTACCTGTTGGGAGGGGGGGTCGAAGGTCCGGAGGAGGTTTGCGTGCTGGCAGATGCCGGCCCTCTCGGCTACCTTTCCATCGCGGCCCATGGCCATGCTGATGCTTTAGCCCTGTGGCTTTCTGTGCGGGGACAGGAGTTGCTTGTCGATCCGGGAACTTACGCCTACCACACGCATAAGATGTGGAGGGACTATTTCCGCGGTACTTCTGCGCATAACACGGTTCGAGTGGATGGTGAGGACCAGTCCGTATCAGGCGGTAACTTCATGTGGTTGCGCCATGCGAACGCACGCTGTGTGGTCTGGGAGCCTGGGCAAGAACAGGACCGCTGGCAAGGGGAGCACGATGGTTACTGTCGGCTCAACGACCCCGTCGTCCACCGCCGGGAAGTTCTACTCAATAAGGTGGCCCGCAAACTGCTTGTGCGCGATTGTCTCGAATGTCGTGCTGAACATCAGGTAGAGCGCTTTTGGCACTTTGCGGAGGATTGTCAGGTTCTTGAGCAGGGAATAGAGGTCGTGGTGCAAAAGCGCGACTTGATGTTGCGGATTCGATCCCGAGGAACGGCGACGATGAGCGTCGACGTCGTCAGGGGACGCGAGGATCCGCCGTTAGGGTGGGTGTCGAGACGCTTCGATGTGAAAGTGCCCGCTAGCACGCTCGTTATCTCGGATACCATTACCGGGACGACTATGCTCGAGACTGACATTACCTGGTAGGGCCCAGCACAACACTAGTGTATGAATGATTCAAGGAGATTGTAGGTGGAGATCAGCGTCTTCGGTCTGGGTTATGTTGGTGCGGTATCGGCCGGAGTGCTTGCCAAGGAGGGACATCAGGTCATTGGGGTCGACCCGAATGCCACCAAGGTTTCTCTTATCAACGCAGGCAATACGCCCATAATTGAAAAAGTTATCGGCGAGATTATTGCGCACGCCGTAGCTAGCGGACGGCTGAGGGCGACCGCGGATGTGGCGGATGCGATCGCCAACTCGGAGCTTTCGCTGGTCTGCGTCGGCACACCGAGCCAATTGAATGGTAGTTTGGACCTCAAGTATGTACGTCGTGTGTGCGAGGAGATCGGTGCTGCGCTTCGTGCCAAGAACGACTTTCACGTGGTCGTGGTCCGCAGTACCATTTTGCCCGGTACCATGACCGACGTGGTGATCCCCGCACTAGAGGATTCTTCCGGCAAGCGGGCCGGTGTCGAGTTTGGAGTTTGCAATAATCCAGAGTTCCTGCGCGAAGGCACCGCAGTATATGATTTTTATCACCCGCCTAAAACCGTGATCGGCGAAAGTGACCGCCACAGCGGTGACATCGTAGCGCAGCTCTACAGGGGGTTGGATGCGCCGCTCTTGCGCACGGATGTAGCGACAGCGGAAATGGTGAAATACACCGATAATGTCTGGCACGCGCTCAAGGTTGGCTTCGCCAACGAGATCGGTAACATATGCAAGGCGGTCGGCATCGATGGCCATCGTGTGATGGAGATTTTCTGCCAGGACACCAAACTTAATATCTCTTCGTACTATTTAAAACCGGGCTTTGCTTTCGGCGGTTCTTGCTTGCCTAAAGACGTGCGGGCGTTGACCTATAAAGCCCGCAGTGTGGACTTAGATACGCCCATCTTGAATGCCATTATCCCTAGCAACGAGCGGCAGGTGGAAAAGGGCATTAAAATGATCACGTCCTATGGTAAGAAAAAGGTTGGTATTCTCGGTTTCGCGTTTAAGGCCGGTACAGACGACTTGCGGGAATCGCCCCTGGTCGAGGTGATCGAGCGGTTGATCGGCAAAGGTTATGATCTAAAGCTCTATGACCGTAACGTAAGTTTAGCGGCCCTGACGGGCGCCAATCGGCATTTCATTCTAAATCACATTCCGCACATTTCCCGGTTGATGGTATCGAGCATGGAAGAGGTACTAGCCTTCGCGGAAGTCCTGGTCATCGGCAACGCCACTGAGGAGTTTAAGAATATCCCAGCTCAGGTAAAACCAGATCAAGTTATTGTTGATTTCGTGAGGATATCTTCGAGCAGCAGTCAACCCGGGCGATACGAAGGAATTTGCTGGTAAGAGAAAGTTTTGAAGCTACAGCACTGTTCAAAGTCGTTCATGGCGATTTTGTC
>JAGTVB010000064.1 GCA_018224385.1 Gammaproteobacteria bacterium | reverse complement strand
TGCGGGAGAAGCGGGCGTGACTGGGACTCTAGCGCAGCCAATGAGGTTTGGCTTGTACTCGAAAAGTGTGGCGCCGCCGAAATAGAGGACGGTAGCGAAGGCGATCTAGGTGCTGGCGATCACTTGAATGTAACGACGAAAAGCAAGACCACATATTTTATTATAACTACAATAAAACGTGATTTACGAATGGGATGAAAACAAGCGTGCCGCTAACCTCGCCAAACAGGGTGTTGACTTCGCTATCGTCGGAGCCTTCGAGTGGGACACCGCCCGCATCAAAGCAGACACCCGCAAAGATCACGGCGAGCCGCGCTACACCGCTCTCGGCTATATCAGCGCTCGCTTGCATGTCCTGGCCTTCACGCCTCGGGCAGGGCGCATCCGGGTGATCGGCCTGCGCAAGGCAAATCCAAGAGAGGTGAAACGCTATGAAACGCAAGCCTGAACACATCCGCCAGGAAGATTGGGATGAGGTTGAAATCCCAGAGCTGACCGAAGAGGACTTTGAGCGCATGCGCCCTGCCCGCGAAGTATTACCGGAACTCCTGGGAGAGGAAGTCGCCGTACACCTACTCAAGCGTAAGCCTGGCCAACGCGGGCCTCAGAAGGCGCTTACCAAGCAACCGGTCACATTAAGGCTTGATCGGGATGTGCTGGCGTACTTCAGGGCCAAGGGCAGGGGCTGGCAGAAGCACATCAACGAGGCGCTGCGCCGTATCATGGCAGAAGGGAAATAAGCCCAAAAACCGACTTCCTTACCCATGCCGAATCAATTTGCCTCCCCGAAACAGGAGAAGCCGCAGGCTCTCCCAAGGGGGGACCAGGAACAATGAACAATGGGGGACAGACACTTGACAACTTGACATTCCGCACTTGACAAACCGAAGACGAATAATTTTGGTCGAGAGGAGGAGCTAATCGGGCGGTAGCGAGATCTACCCGGAGCGACACAGGGCGCTCGGGAGAAGAGATAATGGCTCATCCGTTCGGCAAAAGTTGCAGACGTTGACGTGGCACCATGCTTATCCGGCGCTCGTTTTGGCTGGGGAGCGGTGAAGCTCAGGCCAGAAACTTGCTATCGCTACACACTAGGGTTAGGTTGTTGCATAAATCTGCATTACCTGGATGGGGTGGTTATGAGAACAACGCTGGATATCGATGATGCCCTGCTGATCAAGGCCAAGTCGCTGGCGGCAAAGGAGCACACAAGCTTGACCCGGCTGATTGAACAGGGTTTGATGCTTCGTTTGCGTTCGCAATCGACGTCAGCTAACGGACACCGACCCGCGCTTCCGGTTTACGCCGGCAAGGGGGGACTGCAGCCGACGGTTGCAGAGGCCTTGAGTCATCGCGCCCTGCTTGATGCTGCGGACGATGCGCCGTGACACCTGATGTCAATGTGTTGGTGGCGGCATCGCGCTCGGATCATCCGCACCATGGTCCAGCGCTCAGTTGGCTGGAAGAGGCGCTGGCTGCCGGTGCTTCGGGGCCTCCATTGGCGATTCTGCCGATGGTGGCCTCCGGCTTTTTGCGCCTTGTGACGCATCCGAAGGTGTTTGTCGAGCCCACGCCGATAGAGGCAGCGCAGGCCTTTCTGCGTGCGGTGCTGGATTCGCCGGGAGTGGAGCTGCTCCCCCTGGGAGAGGAATGGCCGCTATTCGAGCGCTTGTGTGCGCTGCATGCTCTGAGCGGTAACGATATTCCGGATGCCTGGATTGCGGCAGCCGCGCAAACAAATCGGGTGCCTCTGGTGACCTTCGACAAGGGGTTCCGCCGTCTGATGAAAGCGCGCCAGGTCACGGTGCTGCAACCCTGAACGATGCGCTTACCGCTCTCGGAATCGCGAAGAAATGGGCAGGCAGCGGACGAGACGAATGCCTGCGTAGCCGCGGCCTGCGCACACGGCGTTGAAGCAGGATCCCAGCAGAGGAGCCAAGCCAATGTCGCCATCCATTGAACGGCAATGGCCTGAGGTAGCCGGGTCACGCCATGGGATACAAGATGTGCGTGCGCGGCAGACTGCGGTATAGCTTGTTGATCTCGGGGTTGCCGATGATCTCGAAGCGAGTGTTGGGGCTGGCTTCTAGCACCTCGCGCATCACCGGGTACAGCCAGCGCATCTCTTCGCAGTGGGCTTGTGTGCCGTGATAGAACAATTGCACCCATCGTTCCGCGACTGCAGGTTACCGTCTTCCGGGATGGGCAAGGAAGAGATGGTAAGGATGTTCACGGCCCAACTTTCAACAAGCGCTCTCCCGCAATGACCTGCGCTATCCGCTGCCCATTCAGCCGGCAATAAATCGGTTCAGCAATGATGGAGGACGATGAGGCTTAGATCCGCAGCACCACCGTCGTTGCAATGGCAAGCTGGTAAAGGATCTGAGTGATGTCCTTGGCGATTTGGAGGTGCTTGATGGCCACCTGGGGCAGCACCAAAATTTCGTCGCCGGGTTGCACCCGAATGGTAAAGTCGCTGCCCCAACGGTTTTCTTTCGCGTCTTCAAAGGAACCGTCGCGATGGCGTATGACGATACGCGAAGTGTTGGCGTTTTGTGTATAGCCGCCGCACTGGCGGACGTAGTCTTCGACATGAGCTGGGTCGTCATAGACCAAGGCGTTGGGGAAAAAGACCTCGCCGTGGACCATCACCAGCTTGTCTTTCGCAGGGACGTACAGAATATCGCCGTTTTCAAGCAAGATATTTTCGCGTTCACTGGATTGCGAGAGGATGACCTGACCTTTGGGTTCGACTTATTTGGCGCGTTCGATCCATTTAAGAACGAGCTCCGCCTCTTGGGTGCGTAGTTGCGCCTCGTCATTGGTGGCAGGGCGGGCGGTCAGCATGTTTGCTTCCAACGCTTTGAGCGAAGACTCCAGCATGTCTTTCTGCCGAATGACGATGCTTTGGCGAAAAAGCTGGATGGCATCTTCATCCGAACGCGGGTTGAAGAGAATTTTGGCTCTCTGGTATCTTCCAGGGTGATGATGTCTATAAAAACAATGTCTTACGCAAACAATTTTCAATTCCGTCTGCACGCAGGCGCGGATGTTAACCTTGCCCGTCGTATTTCCGCCGGTTATCGATTTCAGCACATGTCGAATGCGAACACTTTCGAAACGAACCCAGGATTGAATCTGCATATGGTGGAGTTTGCCTACCGTTTTTGAAAGAGTATTGGCGAGTAGTCGTAATGGCCAGTGGTGCGCCCGTAGTGCGGAAAATGACAAGGCGCTGTTTGAAAAACTACTGCGCGTGCAGCGGCGCTACGCGCTGGCTCGCCGCCGTGGGGCTGCGGCGCTCGCGAGATTTTTAAAGCAGCTTCCTAAGTGCCCGAGGCTAACCGATGCGCGGCGCGGGTGGTCTCCGGTAGGCGAAATCGCGTGGTACACCGCATCACGAAGTCGATTGCTGTCGACAGGCTGATGCGGTGGCCGGGAGAAACATAGAGCGGTTTTACCCCAACGCGAGTGCGCAGCACGGCGCCAATGCGTTCACCCCCATGCTCCAGAGCGACCCATCGGCCGCGCTCATCGGGAACCGGGCCGTGCCACCCCACCAGCCGCTTCTTCGCAACGCCAATGCTCGGAATGTCCAGTAACACCCCCAGATGGGCGGCAATACCCAGCCGGCGTGGGTGCGCGATGCCCTGGCCATCGCAGAGCAGTAGATCGGGCATGGCGGCCAGCTTGGCCAACGCTTCGAGGATCACTGGAATTTCCCGGAAGGAAAGCAGCCCCGGAACATAGGGGAACTGGGTGGGTGTGACGGCAATACTCTGCTCTTTGAGCTCGAGCGTCGGAAAGTCAAGCACCGCGATGGCCGCGCGAGACAGCGTTGCTGCGCGATCGAAGCCAACGTCGAGGCCTGCCACCGACTGAACCGCGCTTAGCCGGTCCTCGGTTATGACATAACCGCGCAGTTGCTCTTGAATCGCTTTTGCCTCAGCGATGGATGCGTTCCAGCAATGAGGGTGTAGAATTTTCATCCGGCTGAGCCCCTCAATTGCTGGCCGTATCGGATTGAAGGTCAGCCGGGTTACCCGCCCCATCCCTGGGGCTCGCTCCCTCGGAGGCCGGCCTGCGGTTGTTGAAAATCGTTCCGGACGATTTGGTCTCGCCACCGTGCGGCCTGCGTTTCCCCGCGCTCGCTCGGGTTTTAAGACACCGTCTTAGGGTCGATTGATCTATGTTAATGTTCCCCAAAGCATACCGGGTTATAAGAGAGAATGCGCCGAGGTGGGGTCGGTTGGATGGTTACTGACATTGTGAGGCTGTGATGCCCATGTTAAGCCTTGTTAACAGTGCGCGCGCGTTAGTTGCACTGCTCGCGCTGTGCTTGAGTTGCTATGCTGCCGGCGATCCGAGCGGCCGAGCGAGAGACGTATTGTCTGGAGGAGGAGCGGAGTCCATGGCATTCTCAATTACATCGTCTGCGTTTGACAATCAGGGCGAGATACCTAAGCGCCATACCTGCGATGGTAAGGATCTATCGCCGCCGTTGAGCTGGGCTGGCATTCCGGAGGGAACTCAGAGTTTGGTGCTCATCGTTGACGATCCGGATGCGCCCGACCCAGCGGCGCCGAAGATGATCTGGGTACATTGGGTTCTCTACGATATCCCTGCCACGGCGGCGGGCTTGCCCGAAGCCGTGGCCATCGCGGAGCTCCCGCAGGGAACCCAGGAAGGTCTGAACGATTGGCAGCGAGCCGGCTACGGCGGTCCTTGTCCGCCGATTGGGCGACATCGCTATTTTTTCAAGCTGTACGCCCTCGATACGGTGCTCAGCGATCTGCGAAAGCCGACCAAGGTGGCGCTTGAGAAGGCGATGGCCCCTCATATACTGGCGACGGCGGAGCTCACTGGCACCTATCAACGATGACGCGAGGGTCGGTGCGCTAGCGGCTTGGGGGATGTGCGCCGCCTGTCCCACATCGTGGGCTTCGATGATGCGCCGTTCTCGCGGGCTTATCGGGGCGACGTTCTATTAGTGGGCGCCGTTTATGCGGGACTTCGGCTGGAGGGGGTACTGAGCACGACGGTGCGCCGTGATGGCGTTAACTCGACTGAAAAATTGGCGACGCTCGTCGAGAAATCGCGATTTGCCAGCCAGCTGCAGGGCATCTTGCTGCAAGGCATTGCCTTTGCCGGCTTCAATGTCGTCGATCTTTATTGGCTGCATGAATGGCTGCGCGTGCCGATAGTGGCCGTTGCCCGCAAGAGGCCCGATATGGAGGCGGTGCGGCGGGCGCTGCTGACCCGAGTGCCCGGTGGTTTGCGCAAATGGAGGCTCATCGAACGGTTGGGCCCCATGGAGCCGGCGGCCGGGGTTTTTGTGCAGCGTGTTGGCATTTCGCTTCAAGCCGTGGAAACGCTGTTGCGGCGTCTGGCGATAAACAGCGCACTTCCCGAGCCATTGCGAACCGCGCATCTTATCGCAGGCGGTATCGCGCTCGGGGAGAGCCGGCATCGAGCATAGTCAGGTGGAGGAGTGCTTACATCGTGAGAATTTTCGGCGTCGATTTCACCAGCAGCCCGGGCTCGAGAAAGCCGATTACCTGCATGGTGTCCACCCTCGAGAATGAGGTCCTGTCCGTCGATTGCTTGGCGGAGGTGGAGAGCTTCGAGGTATTTGAGAACTTCCTAGAATCCTCGGGACCCTGGGTCGCGGGGCTTGACTTCCCGTTTGGTCAACCCCGCAGGCTCATCGCAGCCCTGGGCTGGCCGGAGTCGTGGGAGGCCTACGTTCGCCAGCTTGAGGCGTTAACCATGCACGACTTCGAAGCATTGCTCCAGCACTATCGGCAGGATCGGCCCCCTGGAGATCGACAGCACTTACGCGCAGTCGATGCGCGCGCCGACGCCCGCAGTCCGATGATGCTCTATGGGGTGCCGGTCGGACGCATGTTTTTGCGCGGCGCAGCTACAAGAGCGATGCACCGAACCGCCAG
>JAGTVB010000063.1 GCA_018224385.1 Gammaproteobacteria bacterium | reverse complement strand
TTGTTCTTCTTCCTTACTTAGCAGCTGTTTCAAAAATTGCTGAGCTTGCCAGGGCGGCTCCCGCCACCCCCCTCATGCACTCCCTCGTACACTGCGCTTTACTCGCCACCGTACGCCATGCGGCGCTGGCGATATTCTTGAACCCGCCCGGCACGCGTTTATGGGATCACTCTGCTTCGCCGAAGCGCCCCCGAACCAGCTTTTCGAGCTCTTGCACCGCTTCCTCGGCGTCCTCACCGGCGGCTTGAATCTGAAGGGCGGTGCCGCGACCCGCCGCCAGCATCATCACGCCCATAATGCTCTTGGCATTGACCTCGCGGCCATCCCTGAGCAGGCGGATGTCGCTCTGATAGCGTGATGCGAGTGTCACGAACTTGGCGGCGGCTCGCGCATGCAGTCCGAGCTTGTTGATGATGGTGATTTCACGATTGACGACCTCAGTCATGTTCCTGTCCGGGGCAGATGAAAACCCCTTCGCGGCCGCCGCTGACCGCCTTTTCCGCGAGCCTGGCCAGATCGAGTTGAGGGTAGTTCATCACCCTGACCAGCATGGGTAAATTAATTCCCGAAACCACCTGCACGCGATCGATCTGGATGAGGCTACCGGCAACGTTGCTGGGGGTGCTGCCGTACATATCGGTGAGCACCAAAACGCCGTCGCCCTGATCAAGCATCTCCACCTGCGCCTGCGCGTCCTTTCGAAGTTGATCCGGATCACAGTCGCTGGACACCGGAAGCACGGCGAGCGGTAACGGGCACCGGCCGAGCATGGCCATGGCCGTATCCGCCATTACCGAGGCAATGCGTTCGTGGGTAATGATCAACAATCCGACGCTCATCCTCTTCCGGCAGCTCCGCGGTTGCAAGCGTTCCGGCCAGATACCGTCCGCACAGCCTGCATTATAAGCCTTCCGCCAATCATTGGTTATGTTCCGTGTGGCTCGCGCTGAACAGTTAGCCGCCGATGCGCACGCCAGCGGCACAGCGCCTCGACGATGGCTTTGTCACCGGCATCATTGGCCACCAGCGCCGGTCTCTGCACACCGATTGACCGAGCCAGCTGAGCGATCCGGTCACTGACAGTCACCAGCAGTAGGGCGCTAAGCCAAGGTTTTGCCTCAGGGCCACCCATTTCGAACAGATTGTTTAACGCTTCTGCGCTGGTTACCACCATCGCATCGACTTTGCCACGGTGCATCAGGAGTTTTTCAGAGGGCATCGGTGGTCTGGTGCGGCGATAAACCTCCACATACTCTATCGATGCGCCCCGCGCTGCCAGACTGGTTCCGAGAAGCTCGCGCCCGCCCACCCCGCGAACGATCAAGATACGCCGCCCGGCTACCGCCTCAGCGCTTAACTCGGGCAGTTCGAGCAGCGCTTCGGTGCCCGATCCATGGCGAGGCAGCAGTGGGGAGGGCAAGCCCGCACGTTCCATGGCCTTGGCTGTCCCCGCACCCACAGCGACAAGGCGCGCCCGCAGCGGCCGCCGGGGCTGGAGCAGACGCATCCAGCCAGTAACCGCATTGGCGCTAACGAAAATCGCCAGATCAAACTCATCAAGCCGTGCGGCCAGCCACCCGAACGCAGAGGGGTCATCAAGGTAGGCGATCTCCAGCACGGGAAAGCAAACCACCTGTCCGCCGGCGGCCTCGATGCGCCGGGCCAGTGCATCGGCCTGGTGAGCCGGCCGGGTGACAAGGACGACCATGCCGGACAATGCACCCGGCGGAGCTCCTGGGGATGGATTAAGCCGCAGGCCAGAATCGTCAGTCACCGGCGGCGATACTCGCCAATAGCTCTGCCGCGCCGCGATCAAGAAGGGCGGCGGCGATCTGCTGGCCCAGCTTGTCCGGTTCGGCCGTCGAGGCGTAGCCTTCCTCGCGCAGCAATTGACTGCCGTCGAGGCGCCCGACCAGACCACGCAAATGCAGGCGGTCTTCCTGAATGCTCGCATAAGCGGCGATGGGTACCTGGCAGCTGCCGCCAAGGACTGCGTTCACAGCCCGCTCCGCACGCACACAGGTGGCGGTTGGTGCGTGATTCAAGGGCGCTATCAGGGTCTCGATCGCCGCATCGTTTTCGCGGCACTCGATGCCGATGGCCCCCTGCCCAATGGCAGGTAGCATGATATCGATGGGAAGCAGCTCCCCAATGCGCTCGGCCAAACCGAGCCGCTGCAAGCCCGCCGCCGCCAAGATGATGGCGTCCAGCCCATCTGTGCCGAGTTTCCGCAAACGTGTGTCCACGTTCCCGCGCAGATCCAGGAGTTCCAGATCCGGGCGGTGAGCCCGCAACTGGCACTTGCGGCGCAGGCTGCAGGTGCCTACCTTGGCCCGCTCGGGGAGTGCCTTGAGGGTGCCTGCGCCGAGCGCCACAAACGCATCCCTTGGCTCCGCCCGCGGCAGGATGACAGGCAGGTGCAGCCCCGCCGGGAACTGGATCGGCACGTCCTTAATGGAATGCGCGGCGATGTCGGCTCGTCCTTCGAGCAGCGCATATTCGAGCTCCTTGACGAACAGCCCCTTGCCGCCGATCTTGCCGAGCGGTACGTGGGTGATTCTGTCGCCCTCGGTGCGAAGCGGGACCAGCTCGACTTCCGTGCCGGGGTTGCGGGTCGCGATCTGCCGGGCCACATGCTGCGCCTGCCAAAGCGCGAGCGGACTTTTGCGGGTGGCAATGCGTAGGCGTTTCTTCGAATGCGTGTTCACAGGGGACAAGGATCACATGGGGTCACGATTGAGACTGAGAAGCAACATGTGTGCACACGGCTAAGCAATGGACCTGGTGGGCAAGGGTGAGAAGCCGCTACAAAAAGTACGCCGACTGCCATAGCGGCGCCGCGCGGCAGCTCCTCGCCGCCCGTGCGTCTTGCGACTCCGGCGCTCGCGCCATTTTGAAGCGGCTTCTCAGGTGTCTCAAGTCCCGGGATCGGCTACCCTAATTTCAAATGCTACGGCGCAATGCGTAACCGTGCAAACGCGCAGGCGACAGTGCAGGACCGCAACCCGATCTGCGGTTGTAAGAACGCCGCGCGCGCAGGTAGGGCACGCGCAGTAGTTCTTGCAACCGCTTTTGACGCAGCTTGGACACCGAACTAATGACGATTGCATTGGGCATCGTAATGGACCCCATAGGATCCATCAACGCCAAAAAGGACAGTAGCCTGGCAATGCTGCTCGCTGCCCAGGCACGCGGCTGGCAGCTCTTCTACATGGAGCTGCCCCATCTAGTGCTTCGTGATGGGCAAAGCTACGGCTACGCGACGCCGCTTCGGGTTCGCGACGATGCAAGTGATTGGTTTACTTTCATTGGCCAGGAAGCGTTGACGGCGCTGGCTGCCTTCGATGTCATCCTGATGCGCAAGGACCCGCCGTTTGACATGGAATATGTCTATGCTACCCATGTGCTGGAGCGGGCAGAAGCCCTCGGGGTGCTGGTGGTCAATCGCCCTCAGGGCCTGCGGGATGTCAATGAAAAGCTCTCTACGGCTTGGTTTCCCGAGTGTTGTGCGCCGACGCTGGTAACGCGGCGCCAAAGTGAATTGCAGGGATTTCTGAAATTGCATGAAGACGTGATCATCAAGCCCCTCGACCGCATGGGGGGAGCATCGGTCTTTCGCGTGCGCCTCGGGGATCCCAACACCAACGTGATTTTTGAGACCATGACGGAATATGAGCAGCGTTTCGTCATGGCGCAACGCTTTATTCCTGAGATCAGTGCCGGCGATAAGCGCATCTTACTGATAGACGGCGAGCCGGTACCTTATGCATTGGCGCGGGTGCCTGCCGCCGGCGAGACACGCGGCAACCTGGCGGCAGGGGGGCAGGGCATCGGTGTTGCCCTGGACGCCCGGGACCGCTGGATATGCGCGCAGGTGGGGCCGGCTCTGCGTGATAAGGGATTACTGATGGTCGGTCTGGATGTCATCGGCGATTACCTGACCGAAATCAACGTCACCAGCCCCACCTGCATACGCGAGCTGGACCGCATCTACGCGCTGGACATCGCCGGTCAATTGATGGACGCCATCGCGGCGCGGTTAGATGCAAAAGCAGGGGAGGCAATCTGACCTTCAGTGCCCCCAAGAATCCTTTGCACTGCTGCACGCTGATCTATAATTTTTAGGCTTGTAGAGACTCGTTGATGCGCCGTTACAAGGTTTAAAGATGTTTCATGCGTTTCTCCTCTCTGCATTTCGGCTTTTTTTGGGGCGCGGCGCCCGGGCTCCGGCCGTCTCTCATGTCTTCCATCAGCCGTGGATGATGTGCTCGTGAGCGCCTACGCGGAAGGAACTGCAGCGGCGAATTCTCCTGACCGCTTGATCTTTGCGCTTTTTCTGGCGCTGGCACTGCACGCGACAGTGCTCTTCGGCGTGACTTTTTCCCCCACCGATAAGGGGCGCTCGCACCGCAGTACCCTGGAGATCGTCTTGGTTCAACACCGCAGTGAAACGACGCCCCAGGAAAGCGATTTTCTCGCTCAAGCCAACCAAGAAGGAGGCGGCCAACAGCCCGACCCGGCACGGCCGTCGACGCCCTTCAAAGCGCCTTTCGTCAATTCGGAGGCCGCCTTAGCGCTGGCTTCCCGCCCCCAAACCCCGCCGCCTTCCGAAACGGAACCGTTCCCTGGAAAAGAGCATGCCGATGCGGCTTTGGAAGCCCCGGACTCGAACCCGGTCATGACCGCGGACCAAGCGGCTCAGCGCCAGTGGGTGAGCGACGAACAGGCGGCGGCGTCGCAGCAGACCCCGACAATCGATCAACGAGCCGAGGTTACTCTGCCACCGGCGGATGCCCCGGAAGCCATTGACGCCGAATCGCTGGTCAGTCGCAGTTTGGCCATGGCAAGTCTCAGTGCGGAACTCGACGAGAAGCTCCAGGCCTATGCGAAACGCCCGCGGCGCAAATTTATCTCCGCTACGACGCGCGAGTACAAGTACGCGAGCTACATGGAGGCGTGGCGGACCAAGGTGGAGCGAATCGGCAATCTCAATTATCCTGACGAGGCGCGCCGCCAGAGGCTCTCCGGAAGCTTGCGGCTTGGGGTTGCGCTCAATACAAACGGCACCATCAGCGAAATCGTGCTGCACCGATCCTCCGGGCACAAAGTGCTCGATGATGCGGCCATTCGGATTGTAAAGCTCGCGGCGCCCTTCGCGCCGTTCCCGCAGGATATACGCGAGGATACAGATATCCTCCACATCGAGCGTACGTGGCAATTTTTGCGCAACAACCGTCTCGCGTCGCAATAGGGTTTTCGCAGGCGCCGCTCTGCTACCTTAACGAGGGGGGTTGGGGCGTGTGTGTTTGGAACCGAACAGCCCGGGCAGCTGGCATGGTGATCGAAATTTTACAGGACCCGTTTGATCCTTGGGAGCGGCTGGGCCGCTTTCAGCGAGAAACCCTCCAAGGCCAAGGTCAGTACGGTGCGACCGCCATTTTTGTAGGCACCATGCGCGATCTCAATGAGGGTCTGCCGGTGGAGACCCTGCTCCTTGAGCATTACCCGGAAATGAGCGAGAAATATCTTGCGCGCCTGGGGGAAGCCGCACACACGCGTTGGGATCTCCTCGAGACTCTCATTGTGCACCGCGTTGGCACGTTAAAGCCAAGCGATCCCATCGTGCTGGTGGCGGTTTGGTCGGCTCACCGGGCTGAAGCCTTCGCCGCCTGCCGTTATCTCATCGAGGAGCTCAAGTCCCGTGCGCCTTTCTGGAAAAAGGAGCAATCCGGCCACGCCGCACGCTGGGTGACACACAACACACCGGGCTGACGCCGCCAATGGAGCGGCCTCCTGATGCGCCCGGTTTCGCTCATTGGTGGCACGGGGCACTTCGTTCGCCGTTCGACCGTTTGCTTTTGGGCTAGTGATGAAACAGGACATCGCGCGTTGGAACGAGCGATACGCCCGCGGTAACCCGAACCCCGATTTTCATCCCGAGCCGCTTCTCACCCGCTACCGGTGGCTGTTGCAGGGCAAGGGCAAGGTCCTCGATGTGGCATGCGGGGTCGGACACAATGCGCTTTTCCTGGCGCGCCTCGGTTATGAGGTGGTGGCGGTGGACGGCAGTCTTGCCGGACTTGCCCACTGTCGAGAGCGGCTGCGCGATGCGCCTTTGCCGGTCGCGCTCGTGGCCGCGGATTTGGATCGCTTCTTTCCTCCGGCTGGCTATTTCGATATGGTGCTGGTGGTGAGATACCTCGATCGCCGGTTGTGGTCGCGCTGGAGCGCCGCATTGAGAACGGGCGGACTGTTTATCTATAAGACCTTTAATCGTAATGTGCTGCGGGAAAAACCACACTTTCCGGCAAGCTATGTGTTGGAAGGGGGTGAGCTGAGCCGCCGGTTCGAGGGTTTCCGTTTGGTTGCCACCAACGAGTGCTCCACAATGCACGATACCGAGAGCTACTGGATAGGGTACAAACCCTGAGAGGGTGGGTCCGGCAGGGATGCCGGACTCAAGCCCACAAGGAGGTATTCACGGCGCCCCATGGGGCAGGGGGCTCTGGTGCAATCCCATGGAGCGCGGTGACGGGGCGCCGAAACGCTGAGCCGGGCTACCGAATAATTTGAATCAGCTTTCAAGGAGAGAGCCGTTGGTTGCTGCAAATAACACGGCGTGCTGGGTCGGTTTCGACCTCGGTGGGACGAAGATGCAGGCGGTCGTCTATGATTATACGTTTAAGCCCCTAGCCCGAAGGCGCCGGAAGACCAAGGGGTATCGGGGCGCCGAAGTGGGTCTCGAGCGCATGATTGAAATGATTCATGCCGCTCTCGATGAGGCCGGTGTGGTGGCCGAGCAGTTGTTCGGCATCGGCGTCGGCTGCCCCGGCCCCCTCGATCTCGATCGCGGCGTGGTTCTGGAAATGCCAAACCTTGGCTGGAAGGATACTCCGGTACGGGATGTCCTGGAGCAGACTTTCCCCTGTCCGGCTGTCATTGCCAACGATGTCGATGCGGGTGTGTATGGGGAATATCGGGCCGGGGCGGCAAAAAATGCACGCTGCGTGGTCGGTGTGTTTCCGGGCACCGGTATTGGAGGCGGGTGTGTTTATGAGGGGCAGATCCTGCGCGGTGAGCGGGGATCGTGCCTGGAGATAGGACACATCCCGGTGCTCAAGGATGGTCCTCGGTGTGGCTGCGGCCAGGCGGGCTGTCTCGAGGCGATCGCTGGCCGGCTGGCTATTTCTGCCGCCGCGGCGGCGGCCGCTTATCGCGGCGCCGCGCCGCGTCTGTTGGAGATGAGTGGGACCGATCTTGCTGGAATTCGTAGCAGCACCCTGGCGGCCGCCATCGAAGCGGGCGACCGGGTTGTCGAGCAGATCGTTCGCGATGCGGCCCAGCAGATCGGCTGGAGCATGGCCGGTGTGGTCAATTTGCTGGCACCGAATGTGCTGCTGCTTGGCGGGGGGCTGGTGGAAGCGATGCCCCGGCTGTTCCGGGAGGAGGTGAGAAAGGCCGTGAAGGCGCGGGTGATGCCGTCTTTTCGCGACAGCTTTGAAGTGTTGGTGGCGAAGCTCGGCGATGACGCCTCGGTGCTCGGTGCGGCGGCCTGGGCTGAGCACACCATCCGCGGGCGAACCGCCGCCTAAAAGACGAACCGTTCAGCGAACTGCGCACCATGGGGTATTTCCTGCAACAGCTCATCAATGGCGTCACGCTGGGTATGATCTATGGCCTCGTTGCCATCGGTTACACCATGGTTTATGGAATTCTCGGCATGATCAATTTCGCTCACGGCGAAATCTATATGATCGGCGCTTTCATCTCGATCCTCGGTTTTATCCTGGTCGGACTTGCCGGCATCACCGCGGTGCCGCTGGCGCTGATAATCGTTTTGACGGCGACCATGATCTTTACCGCCGCATACGGTTGGAGCGTGGAGCGCGTCGCGTACCGGCCGCTTCGCCAGGCGCCGCGCTTGGCGCCGCTGATCTCCGCTATCGGTATGTCGATCTTCCTGCAAAATTACGTGCAGCTGTCGCAGGGTGCGCAGGTCAAGACCCTCCCGCCCTTCATCGAAGGGGGGGTGGTGTTGTTGCGCGATGCTGACTTTGCCGTGCGCATCAGCTACGTTCAGCTGCTCATTTGGCTGTTGACGCTGGTGCTGATGGCGGGCTTTGCCTGGATCATCGGACGCACCGCCCTTGGCAGGGCCCAGCGGGCTTGCGCCGAGGACCGGGTCATGGCCAGCCTCGTCGGCATTAACGTGGACCGCACCATCTCGTTGACGTTCGTGCTCGGTGCGGCGCTTGCTGCGGTGGCCGGCACCATGGTCACCCTGTACTACGGGGTGGTGGACTTTTTCATCGGTTTCCTGGCCGGTATCAAGGCCTTTACCGCAGCAGTCCTGGGCGGCATCGGTTCGTTGCCGGGCGCGATGTTAGGCGGGCTCATCCTCGGGCTGGTCGAAGCCTTCTGGTCGGCCTACTTTACTACGGAATACAAGGACGTGGCGGCATTTACCATCCTCGTGCTGGTGCTTATTTTCAGACCGACCGGCCTTCTGGGCAGGCCCGAGGTAGAGAAGGTTTAGCCGCACTGGAGACGGCGTGTCTTTTAGCCACCGCCCCATCAATCCTGCGGATTTGTTCAAAGATGCCGCCCTGGCGGCATTGATGGCGCTCATTCTCGCATTGCCGCTCATCGGTTTTCGTAGCGTGGCCGAGGGAGGGCAGCTGGCCTTGACCACCCGCTTCGACTGGGTAGGGATTGGCGTAGCGGGCGTGTTCCTGGGGCGTCTTGTGCTCGTTTATGCGTCGTCGTTTTGGCCGCCTTCAGGAGCGAATTTCGCGCTGGCAGAGGCTGTTCGCGAGGGCATGAGCCGGTATGTGATGGCGCTCGCCGGCATGGGGTTACTGTTGGCGTTGTTGCTGCCCTTTCTTCCCTTTTCCAGCCGCTATGTGATCGATGTTGCTACCGGTCTGCTGATTTATATTATGCTCGGATGGGGGCTCAACATCGTCGTTGGGCTCGCGGGGCTTCTGGATCTCGGCTACGTCGCTTTCTATGCGATGGGCGCGTACAGCTATGCGCTGCTCGCGCTGCAGTTTGATCTGTCCTTCTGGATTTGTCTGCCTTTGGCGGGCTTATTTGCGGGGTTGCTGGGTATTGTTCTCGGCTTCCCGGTGTTGCGTTTACGGGGTGACTATTTGGCGATCGTCACCCTGGGCTTTGGCGAGATCATCCGCATCATCTTGCTCAATTGGTACGAGATAACGGGCGGTCCCGACGGGCTTTCCGGGATCCCGCGACCGTCGTTTTTCGGACTGCCCTTCAAACCGACCACCGGCGAGCACGAAATCAGCGCCTTTCACCAGGCGTTCGGCCTTGAATTTTCGGGACTGCACCGGGTCATTTTTCTCTACTATCTCATTCTCTGCCTCGCGCTGATCACTAATTTTTTCACCTTGCGCCTGCGCAAGCTGCCGCTCGGTAGGGCATGGGAGGCGCTGCGTGAGGACGAGATTGCCTCGCGTTCTCTCGGGATTAACCCCCGCAATACCAAGCTGACGGCCTTCGGCATCGGCGCGACGTTTGGCGGTCTGGCGGGTGCTTTTTTTGCCACGCGCCAGGGATTCATCAGCCCGGAGAGTTTCACCTTCGTCGAATCAGCCACCATCCTTGCCATCGTCGTGCTCGGCGGCATGGGGAGCCAGATCGGGGTGGTCGTTGCCGCGGCGTTGCTGATCTTGCTCCCCGAGTTCGGCCGCGAGCTCGAGGAGTTTCGGATGCTGGTGTTCGGTGCCGCTATGGTGCTGATCATGGCCTGGCGACCCCGCGGGCTGTTGGCGAATCGGGAGCCGACACTGCGGCTGCATCGCCGTGATAGGCGGGGGGGCGAGCCCCGGTGAGCGCCGCGCACCTCAGCGGTGGCGCGCCGCCGCTGCTCAACGTGGAGCACCTCTCCATGCGTTTTGGGGGCTTGTTGGCGGTGGACGATTTGTCCTTCCAGGCGGGCGCTCGAGAAATCACGGCAATCATCGGGCCTAATGGCGCGGGCAAGACCACCGTATTCAATTGCATTACCGGTTTTTACCGCCCCGATGTCGGCCGGGTAACTTTGAATACCGACAGGGGGCCGCGGTATCTTGAGCGACTGGAGGGCTTTCGGATTGCACGGGCCGGGGTGGTGCGGACGTTCCAGAATATTCGTCTGTTCGCCAACATGTCGGTGCTGGAGAACCTGCTCGTCGCACAGCACAATCACCTGATGCGCGCTTCCTTGTTCTCCATCGCGGGGCTTCTCGGCTGGTGCCGCTATCGTCGGGCGGAAAAAGCCGCCGTGGCGCTCGCGTGCCGCTGGCTGGAGCGCATCGGGCTCATGGACAAAGCCGACTGGGATGCGGGGCGCCTTGCCTATGGGGATCAGCGGCGCCTGGAGATCGCGCGCGCGATGTGTGCGCAACCCAAACTGCTTTGTTTGGATGAGCCCGCGGCCGGTCTCAATCCGCGGGAATCGATGGCGCTCAGCGAGCTGCTGCAGTCGTTGCGTGATGAGGAGGGTATTGCGCTGCTGCTGATCGAGCACGACATGGGCGTGGTGATGCAGATTTCCCAGCACATCATCGTGCTCGATTATGGCCGCAAGATTGCCGAGGGCTCTCCCAGGGCCATCCGCAGTGATGCGGCGGTGATTCGGGCCTACCTCGGAGAGAATGGAACGCAGCCGCTTCCGCCCGAGGTGATGGAAGACGTCGGTCAATCCTGAATGCTGCCGGCAGCACCCTTACGCTCTGCGCTCGGGTCGCCTTGCCGTAACGGGTTTCCATGCTGTCCTTAGCCCACGTTCACGTCTACCATGGCCCCATTCACGCCTTGCGCGGCGTCGATCTCAGCGTGGAAATGGGCGAGATCGTGACTCTGATCGGTGCCAATGGAGCCGGTAAATCGACGCTATTGATGAGCATTTGCGGGGCGCCCCGGGCGGGACGCGGACGGGTCCTGTGGGACGGGGAGGATATTACCGATTTGCCCTCCTTTGAGATCATTCGCCGTGGTATCGCGCAGGTTCCGGAAGGGCGGCGAATCTTTTCGCGCATGAGCGTGCTGGAAAACCTCTTGGTTGGCGCCACACCGCTTGAGGACGGCCAGCGTGAGGAGGATTTGCAGCGCGTATTTGCCCTGTTCCCGACGCTGAAGGACCGTCAGCACCAGCGCGGCGGCACGCTCTCTGGGGGGGAACAGCAGATGCTCGCCATCGGGCGCGCCTTGATGGGGCGCCCCCGTTTGCTGCTTCTCGATGAGCCATCCTTGGGCCTCGCCCCCAGGCTGGTGCAGCGGATCTTTGAGATCATCGAGGCGATCAATCGGGAACAAAACGTGACGGTGTTCTTAGTGGAGCAGAACGCCTATCATGCCCTGCGCCTTGCCCATCGCGGTTATGTCATGGCCAACGGCCGCATCGTCCTCGCCGGAGAATCCAAAGCGCTGCTTGCCAATCGGGAGGTAAGGGCGGCCTACTTGGAGGGCGGCGTGTGAGGCCGGCAGCGGCTATCGGCGTGCACCGTCGGCAGGGCGCGGGCGGCGGCAACCATTGGGTGCGGTCAAGGACGACGGATAATCGATGAATGATGTGGCAGTGTCGTTCCTGGGCACGAAGCCTAGCGTTTTTCTCGGCGTGACAGTTATGCTGATGGGCGGCGCAGCCTTCCTGACGGGTCAGTCGGTGGGCAATGCCTGGCAGCGTGGATGGCAGGTGATAATTTACAGTTTGTTCCTCGCCATCGCCGCCCGGTTTTTGATCTATGCCCTGTTTCAAGGAGAGGTGGTACTCTCCGGGTTCATTTTGGATTGGGTGGTGTTGACTGGCATCGGGCTTGCCGCCCATCGCGCCACCCGGGTCAGGCGATTCGCGGCCCAGTATCCCTGGCTTTATGAACGCACCGGGTGGTGGAGTTATCGCAAGCGATCGTGATCCCGGATGATGGCCGGGCCTTTTCTGAGGGGCGTTTCGATCGCCAGAAAGCGATGCCTGGGGCCGTGGCGAGTCGCTACGGCCCGCGCAACGGTGGTGTGGCGCCCTTGTTCGACAACCGTTGATTTCTTGTTCAGATAGGGAGGGGTTTTGATGAAGCAAATCGTGGGCGGCCTGCTGATAGCCGTCGCCGCTGGATTCACATCCGGTGCGGCGGCTGACATCACCATCGCCGTGGTGGGTCCAATGACCGGTAAATATGCGACTTTTGGCCAGCAGATGCGCCGTGGGGCGGAGCTGGCGGTCGCCGATGTCAATGCTGCCGGCGGGGTGCTCGGCGAACGACTCGAACTGGTGGTCGGTGATGATGCCTGTGACCCGCGCCAGGCGCGCGAGGTGGCCAACAAGATGGCAAGCAAAGGTGCGGTGCTGGTGGTGGGACACTTTTGCTCCGGCTCTTCCATTCCGGCCTCCGAAGTGTACGCCGAGGAAGGGATCCTGCAGATCTCTCCCGGATCCACCAACCCCAAGCTGACCGAACGCGGGCTGGACAATGTGTTTCGAACCTGCGGGCGCGATGACCAACAGGGCATGGTGGCGGGCGACTATATCGTCGATCACTTGTCGGGCAAGCGTATTGCCATGCTGCATGACAAGACCGCTTATGGCAAAGGGTTGGCCGATGAGACGCGCAAACAGCTGCACAAGCGCGGCAAGCGAGAGGTGCTGTACGAAGCCTTCAGCGCCGGCGACCAGGATTATTCGGCGCTGGTCAGTAAGATGAAGGCCGCGGGCGTCGGTGTGGTCTACGTCGGCGGTTATCATACGGAGGCGGGGCTCATTGTCCGCCAAATGCGCCAACAGGGGATGAAGGCGGTGCTCATGGCGGGGGATGCGCTGGTGACCGATGAGTATTGGGGAATAACGGGGAGTGCCGGTGAAGGAACGCTGATGACCTTCAGTCCCGATCCGACGCGCAACGGGGCGGCGCGGCCGGTGGTCGAGCGGTTTCTTGCGCAAGGGCAGAAACCGGAGGGGTACGTGCTCTACACGTACGGTGCCATCCAGGCCTTTACCGAGGCAGCCGAAAGGGCCGATTCCACGGCGTTGGCCGACCTCGTCGAAACGCTCAAGAGCGAAAAATTCGACACGGTCTTGGGCACCATCGGCTTTGACCGTAAGGGTGACGTGACGGCCCCCGGTTACGTGGTCTACGCATGGCAAGGTGGACGCTACGACTACGTCGACAAGTAGTAACATCGTCGTGAGCAGAGCCACCTTTCAGGGGTACGGCCCCGGATGGACTGGTCGGGACACTCCGTGAATACGGCCCTAGAGGCCCTGGTGCCGCCGCCCGAGCGGCACAGGGCCCCAACAAGCCCATTCGGACCACGCGGCATTAACTGCAATGTTGTTGCTAACAGGTGAATAATCATGTCCGTGCCGACGCTCGATGGGATCGGGGCGCAGCGGGTGCAGACGAAGCGCCTGGCTACCCGCATCCTTTTTGCCGGACCCGAGAATGGCATTCCGGTGCTATTTCTGCACGGGAACCTGACCTCCGCGACGTGGTGGGAAGAGACGATGAGGGCGCTTCCCACCGGCTTTTGGGGAATTGCGCCGGATCAGAGGGGCTATGGTGAGGCCGATCCGCGAGCTAAAATCGATGCCACTCGGGGCACCCGGGATCTCATGGACGATGCCGTGGCGCTGCTTGACCATCTGGGAATTGAGCAGGCTCATGTCGTGGGAAACTCCATGGGGGGCTCGGTGATCTGGCCGATGCTGATTAGCTCGCCGCAGCGGTTCTTGAGCGCGACCCTGGTCAGTCCCGGCTCCCCCTATGGTTTCGGCGGTACCAAGGATGTGGACGGCACCCCTTGCCATGCCGATTTCGCAGGCTCAGGAGGTGGCCTCGCCAACCGCGAGCTCATCGACCGCATCGCCGCCGGCGATCGCAGCCTAGAAAGCCCGTTCTCGCCGCGCGCGGCGCTGCGCATGCTGGTTTATAAACCGCCGTTCGTTCCGGCTCGGGAGGAGGATCTGCTCTCGGCCGCCCTCACGACCCATATCGGGCCTCAGGGTTTGCCGGGGGACGCGGTGTCTTCTCCCAACTGGCCTCATGTTGCGCCCGGGCAGTGGGGTTTAGCGAACGCCACCTCGCCCAAATATGCCGGCGCCATCGACCGGCTCTACGGGGTGCAGTCCAAGGTGTCTATCTTGTGGGTCCGGGGAAGTGACGATCTCGCGGTTTCCGACGCCGCCGCTTCCTGTCCCGGTGCACTGGGCGCCAAGGGCTTGATCCCTAACTGGCCGGGACCGGAGATCTTTCCTCCGCAGCCGATGATCGGCCAAACGCGAGCGGTTCTCCAGCGCTACGCGGCCGCCGGTGGCCGGTTTCGAGAGGTGGTGATCGAGGATACCGGGCATGTGCCGTTCATCGAGAGGCCCGCGGCCTTCAATGAGGTGTTCCACGAGCACCTCTCGAGAACGACCCGGCAGTGAGCCGCGGCGCGCGGCGTACGGTGGTGCGTCGGCGCAGTGTCCATGGGTCGACCTGAGTCCGAGCCAGCGCGCAACACGCCGCGCGGGCAAGCGCCGTCGTTTTTAGAAGCGCTTCTCAGGAAGTGACAAACTTCTGCCGCAACTCACGCCGCAACACTTTGCCCATGCCGGATAGCGGTAGGCTTTCCATGAATGCGACGCTTTTTGGAACCTTGTAGGCCGCGAGCCGCTCGCGCAGAAACCCGAGCAGTTCTTCACCGCTGGTTTTGCTCCCCGGCTTGAGCACGACGCAGGCTTTGCCCGCTTCACCCCAACGCGGATCCGGCACGCCGACCACGGCGCACAGATGCACTGCCGGATGCTTGTAGAGCGCTGCCTCGATCTCCGCCGGATAGACGTTCTCACCCCCGGAGAGGAACAGGTCCTTCTTGCGATCGGCAACGAAAAAGTAGTGCTCCTCGTCGTAATAGACCAGATCCCCGGTGTGGAACCAACCGGCGTCGTCCAGCACAGCGGCGGTTTCCGAGGGATCGTTGAAATAGCCTGAGAAACCGCTCGGACCTTTCAGCACCAGTTCCCCAATCTGATGCGGGCCGAGGGGATGGTTCTGTTCGTCCAGGACGCGCACATCAATGAAGAAGTTGGCTCGCCCGATGGATCCCGCCTTGCGCAGGGCATCTTCCGGCGCCAACGCAAAGAGACCCGGTCCGAACTCGGTCATACCAAATCCCTGCTTGAAGCGAATTCCCTTTGCTTGGGTATAGTGCTCGATGACCGGGACCGGCAGGGGTGCGCCGCCGCTGGTACAAAAGCGCAGGCTGCTGAGATCGGCACGGTCCCAGTTTTCCGCCTGGGTCATCATCTGATACATGGTTGGAACGCCGGCGAACACCGTGACCTGCTCGCGCTCAATGAGGTCCAACACCTGAACCGGATCGAATTGCCGCGTGAGAATGGTGGTGTTACCGAAGATTACCTGCGAGGAGAGATAAGCGAATAGCCCGCCGGCATGAAACAGCGGGAAAACGCACAAGTACACATCATCGTGGTGCAGATCATGAATGACGGTATTGAAGGCGTTCCAGCAGATCATGCGGTGGCTGATCATGGCGCCCTTCGGCAGCCCGGTGGTGCCGCCCGTGAACAGCAGGCATGCGGTATCCTCCTCGGTCAGCGACTCACAGCTCACCGGGGTGGCCGAGGTTTCCTGCAGAATGACGGAGAAGGGTTGGCTTGCTTCAATACCGGGCTCCTCGAGGTGAAGGTAATGCGCAATGCGCTCGGGAGCGCCAGCGGTCTCCCGGTCGATGATCGCGACGTTGTCTTTGAACTCACTGGAGTACAGCAGCACCGCAGGCGTGGTTTTCTCCACCAAAGCGGCCAGCTCGCGGGCGTGCAAGCGCCAATTGAGCGCCGTATGTATGGCGCCGAGCTTCCCGCAGGCAAACAAGCAGTCCAGGTGCTCGACCCCGTCGCGCGCCAGGATGGCGACGCGGTCGCCTTTCCGGATGTGTGCAACGCGTTCCAGCCAGGTAGCAAAGCGATTGGCGCGGTCGTTCATCTGCCGGAAAGTCAGACGCAATGCCGGCTGCTTGCCCGCGTCGATGAAGGCCAATTTTTCCGGCGAATAGAGCGCTCGCCGAGCTAGGTAATCACCAATGTACATGGATTTCTACGATCTCTTAAACGCTTGGTGTGAGATCACGGCAGGCTACCACGCCACCCGATCGGCGAAGGCCAGTGGGGGACGGTCGAGTTGTTGATTCAGCCAGATACATGACGTTATGCAGCGCCATCTTGGCGGCCAGACGGACCTGAAAACCCTCCAGGATATGGGGGCGCTCGCGATCAAGGCGAAACACATGTTGAAGGCTGGCGTTGACGGTCTCGACGATCTGGCGGATGCCGGCCAGCCAGCGCCGCCAGGCTCGAGGCCAGGGATGGTGCTGTTACGCTTAGGCGCACAGAGGACCTCAGCGCCGTAAGTTTCTTGCCAATACCGATGCCGGTCCTCGCCTTCAAAGCCCTTATCGGCCACATACGCTCTCTGGGCTGGAGCGCCGACGCCGGCGAGTCCCGGGTCAGGGTAGGCATGCAGCGCGAAGAAGGTCTCGGCCAGGGACTGATCTTTGGTGCTGGCCGCACCGAAGCCAAAGCCGGTGATCACGCCGATCGGATTAACCGACAACAACACGTGAAAGCCCTCATACCAGCCCAGGCGGTTACTCCAACCGATGTCGGCTAAGCCCGGCAGCCAGCCCAGCCCGCGACGTTTGGCATCGCGGGTGACGGCGGCGGTCCCGTCCAGGGCCTCATAGGCACAGCGTTGGGCCTCCAGCCGTTGCACGACGTGCAGAAAGCACGCCACCACCGCCGCGGCGTGCTGGCGCATCAAGCGATTGAACTGGGTCCGATCCGGCAAGCTGGGAAAGGCGCCCCGCAGATGCCGCCGGGCATAACGGTAAAAGCCCCGCTCGCTACCAAAACCTTGCCATTGACCGAATACGGCCAAGGTTACCACCTCGCTTCGGGTCAGCGCGGCAGCCGCACCGGGCTGGTGCTCAGCCGGCAGGGACTGCTTGCAAAAATCATCCACCATGACGTATAGAATCGTTAGGAAGGCGTCGAAATCGACCATGGCGAAGCTCCTCGTTTGTCCAGACAGGGGCTTCTATTTTGGTCTTCGACGCCTTCCGTGCAACCATCATCCGGTCAACTCACACCAAGCGTTTAAGAATCTTAACCTTTGAGGGAGCGGAGAGTGAGTCATTCATGCCGCGTTACAGCGAGGAATTCAAAGAGCAGGTGGTGCGCAAGATGATGCCGCCGAATGCCCAATCGGTTGCCCATGTGCATCGCGAGACGGGCATTTCTGAGCCAGCCCTTTATGCTTGGCGGAATCGTTATCGTGCAGAGGGCCAGGTCGTGCCGGCAGATCCGTCGAATCCGGAGAATTGGAGTGGTGAAAACAAGCTGGCTGTGGTCATCGAGACGGCGCCGCTCAACGAGCAGGAACTCGCAGAATACTGCCGGCGCAAGGGTCTCTATTCCGAGCAGATAAGCCGTTGGCGGGCTGCGGCGGTGGCCGGCAACGACGGCCCGGAAACGTTCAGCGCCGCGGAGCGGCGTCAACTGCAGACCGAGCGCAAGAAGTCGCGCCGACTGGAGAAGGAGCAGCGCCGCAAAGATAAGGCCTTGCCGGAAGCGGCCGCCTTGTTAGTACCGCAAAAAAAAGTCCAGGCCATCTGGGGGGACGACGGGGAAGACTGATCATGCCAGCAGACCGTCAGATGGCCATTGAACTGATTGAGGAAGCCTGTGCGGGCGGTGCCCGGCAGTGGCGTGCCTGTGAGATGCTCGAGCTCGATGTACGGACGCTGCGCCGATGGCGCCAGCAGCAGCGCGACGAGCAACGCCTGGAGGATCGTCGAGGCGAGGCGGCGACCTGCCGGGCACCGGCGAACAAGCTCTCACCGGAGGAGCGGTCGCAGATCCTGGCAGTGTGCAATCAGCCGGCGTATCAGAGCCTGCCGCCGTCGCAGATCGTACCGCGATTGGCCGATGAAGGTGAGTATCTGGCATCGGAATCGAGCTTCTATCGGATTCTGCGCGAGGCCGATCAGCAACACCGACGCGGACGGGCGCAGGCACCACGGCAGGTGCCGAAACCGCAGGGCTACAACGCAGAAGAACCAAACGAAGCCTGGAGTTGGGACATTACCTACCTGGCTGCAGCGATCCGTGGCACCTTCTATCGCCTGTACCTGGTGGAGGACATTTTCAGCCGGAAGATCGTCAGCTGGGAGGTGCATGAAGAGGAGACAGCGGAACATGCCAGCCAATTGATCCGCAAGACCTGCCTGGCCGAAGGCATCCACGAGGACGGCCTGGTCCTGCATTCAGATAATGGCAGCCCAATGAAGGGGGCCACCATGCTGGCAACGTTGCAGCGACTCGGCGTGGTGCCGTCGTTCAGTCGACCGTCGGTCAGTGATGACAATCCGTATTCAGAGAGTCTGTTCCGGACGCTGAAGTACACGCCGGCCTATCCGAACAAGCCGTTCGAGAGTCTGTCAGCGGCGCAGGAGTGGGTCCATCGTTTCGTGCAGTGGTACAACGAGCAACACCGCCACAGCAGTATCCGCTACGTTACACCGGGTCAGCGGCATCGCGGCCAGGACATTGCGATTCTGGCCGACCGGAAGCGCCTTTATGAAGCCGCCAAAGCAGCGCGCCCGCAGCGTTGGTCTGGTAATACGCGAAACTGGGAGCCAGCCCAAGAAGTTTGGCTGAACCCACCAAAGGAGTCGAAGCCCAAGGAGTCAGCACACAAGAAAGTCGCATGAAAAAATCGGGCAACTTCGTTGACAAACGCCGTATCCGATCCTCGTATCTATGGGTAATTCCCAACCCGGCATAGCCGGAACCAAACAGGTCTGAGCGTCTATCGTTAAAGGTAGGCTGTAAC
>JAGTVB010000062.1 GCA_018224385.1 Gammaproteobacteria bacterium | reverse complement strand
GGGCGGGCGGAGCGGAGGACTTTTCGCGGCAGATCCGCGAGGGGCTACCGGGCGCGGAACCATGGAACGAAACACCAAGCGTCATGCCAGCAAAGAGCGCCCAATAATGCCCGCAGGGCTCGCTGTGAGGCCTTAGTGGTTGCAGCGCCATTGGGGGCCGATTACTCTTGCCTGGAGTACCTGAGTCGTGTCGCTCCAAGAGACAGCATGTTCCGTCGCGTCATCGCAGCTATTTTGATGTTCTTCGTCCTGGGGTACGCGACGGTGTGGGCGTTCGAATGGCCTTCGGCGGACATTGCGCAGCATGCCCATGGGACGGGCCACGCTGATTCTATTCCCCAGGTCGATGATGAAGCCTGTGACCATTGCTGCCACGCGAGCGCGCATCTGATCGGTCTGGCGCAGCGGGGGCAACCCAGTTCACCCATCGTGACCGCACCGCCTCTGGTTAATGGCGCCGTGGTTTTCGTTTCCCGTTCCATCGACCCGCTTCTAAGACCGCCGCAGCCCTGAATCCCGTCCAGTCGCGCGCCACGTCTCGCGCGGGGCGAAGCCGTTCATTACACGTTCAGGGCTTTATCAATGCGAACCTCGATTAAGGCCGCCGGCGCCTCGATCATTCACGCCGGTGCCATACTCATCACCTGCGCTGCACTGCCGGCTGTGCCATCGGCGAATCCAACGGAGTCGCGCGCTAATCCGCGGCTCATCACCTGGGTCGAGCAGATCCTCTCGCAAAACCCCGAACTGCAAGCGGCCGCCGCCTCCGAGGAGGCGGCACGTGCACGACTCACGGGTGCGGGGCGTGCGCTCTATAACCCGGAACTCGAGATTGAGTACGAGCGTTCGGACATCGACTTAGCCACGGCCGAGCTGCTTCAGCCCTTGGATTGGCACGGGAAGCGGGAGGCTCGAGAACGCGTTGCCGACAGCAGCCTCACGGCGGCCCGCACCGAGTATGACGCGCTGCGGGAGCGGCTGACCGCTGAGTTGCTCGGCGCGCTGGCGGAATACGAGGGCAGCCGCGCGCTGGTGGATCTCGCTGCTCGCCGAGTGGCTCTCCTGAAGCGTTTTGCCGAGGTCGCCCAGAAGCGCGGCCGGGCCGGTGATCTGGGCCAGGTGGAAGTGGAATTGGCGCAGCTTGCCTATGTTGAGGGCGAGATGACCGCCGCCGGCGACAAGGCAGCCTTGGCTGATGCGGTGGACATCCTCTATCGGATTACTGGTGCCGGTTTGCCAAGAGCCGGCCTGCCAAGGGTCCCGGCCGAGGCGTTGCCACGCGCAAGTCCGCCGGATGCGTTGGCGGCGCGCCATCCCGACGTGCGCGCAGCGCGTGCCCGCGCCCAGTTGGCCGGTGTCGCCGTGCGCCGCGCCGATACCGACCGGCGTGCCGATCCGACCATCGGCATTAAAGGAGGGCGGGAAGACGAGGCGGCCTTGTTTGGCTTGCGCCTTAACATCCCGCTGCAGGTTCGCAATGATTTTCGGGCCGAGGTGGATGCGGCACGGAGTGAGTCGGCGCAAGCCTCCTTTGTCGCCGCGCAGATTGAACGTCAGACGGTAGCCGAGCTCAATGCGGCGCAGGGACGTTACTGGGCTCTGCAGCAGGCGTGGCAGATCTGGGAGCGCACGGGCCGAGGAAGCCTGGAAACGCGGGTGCAGCTGCTCGAACGATTGTGGCGGGTGGGGGAACTTTCCACGACGGATTATTTGGTGCAGTTAAAGCAGAGCCTGGAGACCGAAAGCGCGGGCCGCACGCTGCAGCGTGCGTTGTGGCAGGCCTGGATCGCTTGGCTACGCGCCGCTGGGCAAGTGCAAAGCTGGCTTGGCCTGGAGAGCAGAGGAGGTGCGCCATGAGGCCGATGATCATTACCGTCGGGCTCTCCCAGTTGTTGGGATCAGTGAGTGTCTACGGGATCGGCCCGTCAGCCGCGGGCCACATGAGGCTCGACCATGATTCTGAGTCGCCTGCGTACGCCACGGTCAGTACCGCCCCCGCCGCCGGGGAGCCCCGCCAAGAGGAGCGTGGACGCGAGCCTCACCGCCATGAGCAAGCAGACCGGCATGGAAGGCAACAGCCAGGTGGACAGGACGCTGAGGAACGGGCTCACGACGATGAGGAAAGGGAACGTGACGGACACGTTCACGACCATGCCAATGAACATGGACGCCTAGAAGAGGAACCCGGGACGGTTCAGCTCACCGTGCAACAGCGCAGGACCGTGGCTATCCGCACCGAACGGATCGAGCCACGAACATTAGGCGAGACGCTGCGCGCCCCCGGCGAGGTGCGCTTGAACGCCTATGCGAGCGCTCAGATCGCGCCCCGCATTGTCGCCCAGGTCACTGGACGCCACGCGAGGCTCGGCGAGCAAGTCGAGACAGGCCAACCCATGGTGACCCTCTCCAGCGTCGAGATGGCTCAAGCCCAGGGCAATCTCGTGGTCGCCGAGCGCGAATGGCAGCGGGTGCGCCAGCTGGGACCTAAGGTGGTATCGGAGAGCCGTTACCTCGAAACCCAGATCGGGCGCCAGCAGGCCAGGGCGCGGGTGGTCGCTTTCGGGATGACCCCCGGACAGGTGGACGCGCTGCTGCGCTCCGGTGCCACCAAGGCGGATGGTACCT
This sequence comes from Gammaproteobacteria bacterium, assembly GCA_018224385.1. Lineage (GTDB taxonomy): Bacteria > Pseudomonadota > Gammaproteobacteria > HK1 > HK1 > JAGTVB01. Next base: position 3,729 of record JAGTVB010000062.1, on the reverse strand, counting down.
TTGCGCTGCTCGCGCCGCAGGCTGGGACCGTGATAGCCGACCAGTTCATGCTCGGTGAGGTGGTGGAAGCGGGGCAGACCCTGTTTGAGATCACCGACGAAGCGGTACGTTGGGTCGAGGCACAGATGGCGCCCGAAGATGCAGCCAGAGTATCCGTGGGTGATTCCGCGCGGGTGAGTACGGGCAAGGCCTGGCTTGACGGGCGCGTCACCCAGATCCACCACCACCTCGACGAAACCACCCGCACGCAAGCGATTCGTGTCGAGGTGCCGGATCCCGATCACCAGCTTCACCCGGGCATCTTTGTCGACGTGGAGGTTTACGCGGCTGAGGGGACGCCGGTTCTGGCGCTGCCCGAGGCGGCGATGCTGCGGGGGGCCGATGGCGACTGGCAGGTGTTCGTGGCTGGGAACGAGGTAGGGTCTTACCAGGCTGTGGAAGTCAGGTTGGTGCGCACCACCGGCGGCCTCGCGGTGATCGCGGGTCTGGCTCCGGGGAGCGAGGTGGTGACGCATGGCGCGTTCTTCCTCCAGTCGGAGCTTGCCAAGGGCGGATTCGACATCCATCAGCACTAGGAGGCCACGATGCTCAATCGCATCATCGACTGGGCGGTCGGCAACCGCTTGCTGGTGGCGCTCGGACTGCTGGGCGTGCTGGCTGCGGGAGCGGTGTGGATACCGCGGTTGAACCTGGACGCGTTCCCCGACGTGACCAATATCCAGGTGACCGTCAACACCGAGGCGCGGGGCCTGGCGGCCGAGGAAGTCGAGCAGCTCATTACCTACCCCATCGAGGCGGTGATGTACGCCTTGCCGGACGTGGAAGAGGTACGTTCCATTTCGAAAACAGGACTGTCCATCGTCACCGTGGTGTTCCAGGAAGGGATCGATATTTTCTTTGCCCGACAGCTCGTATTCGAGCGCCTGCAAGCTGCCCGCGAACAGATCCCAGAGGGCGTTGGTAGCCCCGAGATGGGGCCCAACACGTCCGGGCTGGGACAGGTGTTTCAATACCTCCTGCGCACCGACGATCCGCAACATTCGGATGCCCTGGCGTTGCGCAGCTTGAACGACTGGGTGGTGAAGCAACTGCTGATGCCGGTCGACGGGATTACCGATGTGCTCTCCTTCGGCGGTGAGGTGCGCCAGTACCAGGTGCAGGTGGACCCCAAGCGGCTGCTCGCCCAGGGGCTGGCGGTACAGGATTTGACGGAAGCCATCGAGGCCAACAACCGTAATGCCGGTGGCTGGTACCTGGACCGGGGACCCGAACAGCTCGTCATCCGCGGGGTGGGTTGGGTACGTGCTGGCGAGCACGGCCTGCGTGACATCGGCAATATTCCGGTAAAGGACGTGGACGGCGTACCGGTGCGGGTACGTGACGTGGCCGAAGTGCGTTTCGGCGGCGGCATCCGCCAGGGCGCGGTGACCATGAGTCTGCGTACCGCCGATGGTACGCCCCGCCGGCTTGGCGAGGTCGTGGCCGGCATCGTGTTAAAACGCATGGGTGCCAACACCAAGGCGACCATCGACGGTATCAAGGCCCGCCTGCCCGCCATCCAGCAGGCGCTGCCGCAGGGTGTGGTGCTGGAGGCCTTCTACGACCAGGCGGAGCTGGTGGAGAAGGCGGTGACCACGGTCACCAAGGCGCTGGTGGAGGCCTTTGTGTTGATCGTCCTGATCCTCGTCCTGTTCCTGCTCAACCTGCGGGCCACCTTGCTGGTGCTGATGTCGGTGCCGTTGTCGGTGGTCATCGCGCTCACCCTGATGAGCTACTGGGGCCTGTCCGCCAACCTCATGTCGTTGGGCGGCCTCGCCATCGCCATCGGCATGATGGTGGACGGCTCCGTGGTGATGATGGAAAACATCTTCAAGCATCTGTCACCGCCGCACGCGATGCACGCCGGTCAGGTGGAGGATGAGGTGAAACGCGCCTATCCCGATCCCTTCGGCCCCGAACGCGACCGGCGCGGCATGGCACTTCGCATCCGGGAGGCCGCGCGGGAGGTGGGGCGGCCGGTGTTCTATGCCGTCGTCATCATCGTGGTGGTGTTCGCCCCCCTGTTCACCCTGGAAGGGGTAGAGGGAAGACTGTTCCAGCCCATGGCCCTATCCATCGTGCTGGCGATGCTGGCCTCCCTCCTGGTGGCCCTGGTGGTCATCCCGGCGCTCGCCTCCTACAGCTTCCGGCGGGCGCTGCGCCACCGCCCAAGCCCCGTATTCGTTCCGCTCGAGTGGCTCTATCGTCGCTTGCTGCGTTGGACGCTGAAGGTGCGCTGGCTGGTGGTGCTGGTGGCGCTCACCTTGTTCGCGGGAGCGCTATGGTTGGCTCCGCGTCTGGGCACCGCGTTCGTGCCGGAATTGGAGGAAGGCACGATCAATATCCGCGTCACCCTGGCCCCTTCTGCCGGCTTGAATACGGCCCTCGGTGTGGCCGCCAAGCTGGAGCAGATACTGCTGCAGATCCCGGAAGTGACTTATGCTTCCAGTCGCATCGGCCGCGCCGAGCTCGGCGGCGACCCGGAGCCTGTATCGAACATCGAGATCTACGTGGGACTCAAGCCGGTGGCTGAATGGACCACCGCCGACGACAGGCCTGGACTCCAGCGGATCATGGAAGACACGATGTCAGCCCATCCTGGGCTGCTGTTTTCCTTCTCCCAGCCCATCGCTACCCGCGTGGATGAGCTGCTCTCGGGGGTTAAGGCGCAGCTCGCCGTCAAACTGTTCGGGCCGGATCTGGCGGTGCTGGCGGATAAGGGGCGGGCCATCGAGACTGTGGTCAAGGGGGTGTCCGGGACGCGCGATGTGGCCATGGAGCCGGTGGCCGGCGAGTCTCAGCTGGTGGTGCGTCCGGACCGGGACCGGCTCGCCCGCTTCGGCATTTCGGTTGCGCAGGTCATGGACCTGGTGAGCGACGCTATCGGCGGGCAGGGGGCCGGCCAGGTGATCCGCGGCAACGAACGTTACGACATTACGGTTCGCCTCGCGCCGCAGTACCGCGACAGCGCTGACGTCCTGCGCGGCCTGATCTTAAAGGCACCAAGCGGCGCCTGGGTGCGCCTTGGGGACGTGGCAAGTGTCGCCATCGAGTCCGGGCCGCCCCAGATCCGCCGCGACGACGTGCAGCGCCGGGTCGTTATCGAGGCCAATGTGGCCGGCCGCGACATGGGTGGGCTGGTGGCGGAGCTGCACCAGCGCATCGACAAGCAAATCGACCTGCCGCCGGGCTACAGCGTCGTGTTTGGGGGTCAGTTTGAAAACCAGCAGCGGGCGCAGGCGCGGCTCATGGTCGTGGTACCCCTGTCGCTGGCCCTGATCTTCCTGCTGCTCTACTTCGCCTTTCACTCGGTGGGTCAGGCCCTGCTGATCCTGCTCAACGTGCCGCTGGCCCTGATCGGGGGCGTCGCCGCCCTGTATTGGACGGGTCAGTACCTGTCGGTGCCGGGCGTCATCGGCTTTATCGCTTTGTTCGGCTTGGCGGTGCTCAATGGCGTGGTGATGGTTAACGCCATCAACCAGAACCTGGAGGCGGGCGAGCGCATGGCTGAGGCGGTCTACCGCGGCGCCCTGTCACGCCTGCGCCCGGTTTTGATGACCGCGGCCATCGCTGCCCTCGGGCTCGTGCCGATGCTGATCGCCACCGGGGTTGGTTCCGAGGTACAGCGGCCTTTGGCCACTGTGGTCGTCGGGGGACTGGTTTCTTCAACCTTCCTGACCTTGTTTGTCG
>JAGTVB010000061.1 GCA_018224385.1 Gammaproteobacteria bacterium | reverse complement strand
GGCGACTGGCTGCCTACAGATTCTGGGTGCGGTTTTAACCTCTGAATGGTGACGCTGACGAAACGATGACCATGGCCTGATTTCCTCACCTGTAATCGATTCGTACTGTTCCTTCTATGCGATAAACCATCGGTTTTCATCGCCCTGATCTGCCTGTTGGATTGGCGGTTCCGCACCCGAAAACCGACTACAGCCCCAGACGCATTGCGTGTCGCCTTCGCCACAAGTGCACACCGCTGCACTGTGATCTTTGCGACAATCCTTTTTTACCAGACAAAAAAATTATCATACGAAATAACTACTTGAGATGGTGCTCGGTGCTTGGCGCACGCTTTGCGTTGTGCTTTCTCGACGAGCCTTGTGCATCCGCGCTCGAGTCAGCAGAAGGAGCACCGATGGGACTTACGCCGATCAACGAGACGATCCTCGCCGGCTCCGGGCCGACGTGCGCGCGCACAGCGTGTGCGCGCACTCCACGCCGGGCAGTGGCCCCAGGGATCCAGGAGAAGATCAAGCATCACCCTTGCTTCTCGGAACAGGCCCACCACCACTATGCCCGCCTTCATCTGGCGGTGGCGCCGGCCTGTAACATCCGTTGCCACTACTGCAACCGTAAATACGACTGCGCCAACGAGACTCGGCCTGGCGTCGTCTCCGAACGTTTGACGCCGGAGCAAGCGATCAAGAAGGCCCTTGTTGTCGGGGCGGCCATTCCCCAGCTGTCGGTGGTGGGTATTGCCGGGCCGGGTGAGCCTCTGGCAAACCCGAAGCGCACCTTTGCCACGTTGCGCGGTATCGCGCAGCATGCCCCCGACCTTCGGCTTTGCCTGTCGACCAATGGTCTTAGATTGCCGGAGTATGCCGAACATCTCGCCAAGCTCCATGTGGAGCACGTGACCATCACCATGAATGCCTTGGATCCGGGCATCGGTTCCCGAATTCATCCCTGGGTGTTTTGGGACGGCCAGCGCTTGACTGGCGAGCGTGGCGCGCAGGTGCTCATCGAGCAGCAGCAGGAAGGGCTGCGCCAGCTGGTGCGTCTGGGCGTGCTGGTGAAAATCAACTCGGTGATGATTCCAGGCATCAACGATGAGCATCTGCAAGACGTCAACCGGCTGGTCACCCGTGAAGGGGCTTTCATGCACAACATTCTGCCGCTCATCGCGGAGCCCGAGCACGGCACGTTTTTCGGATTATCGGGCCAGCGGCCTCCAACGCCTGCGGAGCTGAAAACGGTCCAAGATGCCTGTAGCGGAGACATCGCGATTATGCGGCATTGCCGCCAGTGTCGTGCAGACGCGGTGGGGTTGCTCGGTCAGGACCGAGGTGCCGAATTCGATATGGCGACCATTGACACGGTGGAAGTGGATTACCAGGCTGCCCGCCGCCGGCGGGCCGAGGTGCGCGAGGCGATCGAGCGAAAACAGGGGGCGGCCGGCCACAACGGCGGCATGGAAGTCCAGCTCTCACCGTGGCGGTCGAAGCAACCGCCGCAGACGCCAACGGTAGCCGCGCCACCCCTATTGATTGCGGTGGCCACACGGGGCGGGGGGTTAATCAATGAACATTTCGGGGAAGTAAGCGCGTTTTTGATATACGAGGCGTCCTCCCAGGGTGTGCGATTGATTGGCGTACGCAAAACGGAGCGCTACCGCGCCGGTCCGGCCGATGGCACCCGAGGTGAGAAAGTTCTTAGCCGGGCCGTGCGGGCACTCGAGGGGTGCGCTGCGGTGCTGTGCGCGAAGTTCGGCCGTGAGCCTTGGCGTGCGCTGGAGGCTGCCGGCATTGTTCCGAACGCGGAACAGGTCGACTTGCCTATTGAGCACGGTGTGGCGGCGGTTTATCAGGAGTTGCTGCGCACCGGTGGTGATCAAGGATTGCATCCGATGGGGGTGGTGGCGAGCGCCTGAGACGCGGTGGGACTTTCGCGCGGCCTCACTCGCCGGAGCGAGACAGGGGCCGTCGTCGCCACAAGCGCTGTTGCGCGAGGCACCGACGTACGTGGTGAACCGGGGCGCTCGCTTTTGTACACACGTGACGAGGAGGACATAAACGCATGCCCAAGGCGAAGGTAACGTTCGAAGACATCAGCTTGACCGTTTCCGTGCCCGTCGGGACACGGATCATCGAGGTTTCGGAGAAGATTGGCTCCGGCATCATCTACGGCTGTCGCGAGTGCGACTGCGGGACCTGCCTGATGAAGGTCCTGGAGGGGTGGAACAATCTTTCTGAGCCCTCCGTGTTAGAGGACAAAGTATTGCGGGAAAATCTGGCAGGCAAACACTTTCGGCTTGCCTGTCAAGCGCAGATCCTCGGGGATTGTGCGGTCAGACCAGCCTAGCACGCGGATGTGCCTAAAAGCCGCTTTTACTTAGAGGTTTGCCGCGAGGCGTTCGATGCACCGAAGTTTTCCCTATCAAGTCAGCGCAAGGAAGTGGAAAAACATGGCACTCATTACCTTTAGTAACCCGGAGTACAAGGACAAGACTGTCTACGCGGTGGCAGGTAGCCATACGCAGACGGTGCTGAAAATCGCGCGGGAACACCAAGTCCCGATTGCCTTTGATTGTCAGGACGGTGAATGTGGTAGTTGTCTGGTTCGGGTTACCGCACTTGACGGCAAAGGTGCTCGCATGGGCGGACCGCTCACTGACAAAGAGCGCGCGCGGCTGCTGGAGCTTGGTAGGCTGACGAAGGCAGAAGTTGAAGATATGTTGGTCGACGACTTCCCCCGGGAGTGGAGGCTGGCTTGCCAGATGATTGTGCGTGACGAGGATCTTCTGGTGGAGTATTAGAGATGGGCATCGGCCAGGCCGCATGGCACAAGGGCGAGGAACTCGGCGGATGTGTAGCGCGGGGTATCTATGCTGAACTGATGGCACACCGTTGCGGTCACCCCAACGATCACGGGCTTGCTTGTATACACGCCACATGGGCCGCCGGGGGAGGCATCCTGCCCAATCGGCTGGGTCTGATGCCGATAGCCTATGCGCGCCTGCGTGATCATCATTTTCCTGGGACCCGGGTTGGCTTCGCGATCGGGCGGGATGGTAGAGTCGATTCGACCAGAGGAGCAGAGTGCGAAGACCTGAGGTCTCTGCTGCTCGAGCATCGTGCAGACCGGGATGAATCCGAGGAATGGGTGGCGGATATATTCGTTGCCGCCTGCATGGGTAGCGATCATTTGTGGCAGGACCTCGGACTTTGGTCTCGCCGGGATCTGTCCTCCCTTTTCCGACACAATCTTCCGACTCTCGTGGAGAAAAACGTGGGGGATATGAAGTGGAAGAAGTTCCTCTACAAACAGCTCTGTCTGCAACAGGGAATCTACGTCTGTCGCGCACCCTCCTGCGAAGGGTGCCAAGACTACCGGGAGTGTTTTGGTTCCGAAGAAGTCGATCATTAACCTCGACCAGCCTTCGATAGGCACTCGCCTCAGCCGGGGCCGACCGCCGCGAGGGCTCAGACGCGCGCACCGTCTGCCCCTTGCTTGCGGGCCGTTGGCTATGATTTTCATCAGCTCATAGGCTTCTTCCATCGCCAGTCCCCGTTCTTGTTGTACGAAAACGTTCTCGCATTCACTCCTCCATCCGCGCGGATGTCGCCAACCGTACAGTAAAGACTGACTGTGTTGCATTTGTCACTTGCGCAACGCTGCAGCACATTGAATAAAAAACGAGCCATATTAGAGACTTAAGTTTCGTTTAGAGTCATGGCACGGCCCTTGCCGATGACTTTATCAACCTCCACTTCCAACGAGCAACCCTTAAGGAGAATTATCTATGGCCATCCGGCAGTGCGCAGTTTATGGCAAGGGCGGCATCGGCAAGTCCACCACCACCCAGAATCTGGTGGCGGCGATGGCTGAAGCAGAGAAAAAGGTCATGATCGTCGGCTGCGATCCAAAAGCGGATGCGACGCGTTTAATTCTTCACTCCAAAGCCCAGGAAACCATCATGCATCTTGCCGCTGAGCAGGGCAGCGTCGAGGACCTGGAGCTTGAAGACGTGCTCAGGGCTGGCTATCGCGGGGTGAGGTGCGTCGAGTCCGGGGGGCCTGAGCCAGGGGTCGGTTGCGCGGGCCGCGGCGTCATCACCGCCATTAACTTCCTCGAGGAGGAAGGCGCTTACGAAGAAGACCTGGATTTTGTCTTTTACGACGTTCTTGGAGACGTGGTATGCGGTGGTTTTGCCATGCCGATCCGGGAAAACAAGGCTCAGGAGATCTACATCGTGGTCTCCGGTGAAATGATGGCGATGTACGCCGCCAACAACATCGCTCGAGGTATCGTCAAATACGCGAGCTCTGGCAGCGTGCGCCTGGCCGGCCTTATCTGCAACTCCCGCCAGACCGACCGTGAGGCCGATCTCATCGAGGCCCTGGCTGCACGCCTTGGCACGCAGATGATTCATTTTGTGCCTCGCGACAACGTGGTGCAGCGGGCGGAAATTCGGCGTATGACCGTTATCGAATACGACCCCACCAGCAAGCAGGCCGATGAGTACCGCGCGCTGGCGCAGAAGATGATCGACAATAAAAACTTTGTAGTCCCGACACCGCTTTCCATGGATGAGCTCGAAGAGCTGTTAATGGAGTTCGGAATCCTCGACGACGATGAAAGCATGGTCGGCAAAACAGCCGCGGAAGAGGCTTCCGAGCGCATGGCTGCAATTGGCTAGGCCCAAACGATATCGATAGCTCACTAACGTTTGCGAAGGAGGCAGTCCATGCCCGCGATAACTCATGAACAGGCTGAAGCCCTCATTCAGGAGGTGTTAGAAGTTTATCCCGACAACGCCAAGAAAGAGCGGGCTAAGCATTTGGCGGTCAACGATCCCGGTATCAGCAGTGCCAAGAAGTGCATTACCTCGAACCGTAAGTCTTTGCCGGGGGTCATGACCATCCGCGGGTGCGCCTATGCGGGTTCAAAGGGGGTGGTATGGGGACCGGTAAAGGATATGGTGCACGTCTCCCACGGGCCAGTCGGCTGCGGCCAATACTCCCGTGCCGGACGTCGTAACTATTACACCGGAATGACCGGAGTCAATACCTTCGGCACCATCAACTTTACCTCCGATTTTCAGGAACGGGATATCGTTTTCGGAGGGGATAAAAAGCTTACCAAGATTATCGACGAGATCGAGATGCTATTTCCCTTGAGCAAGGGGATTACCTTGCAGTCGGAATGCCCCATTGGGCTCATCGGTGATGACATCGAGGCGGTATCGCGCAAGAAGACCAAAGAGACTGGCAAGCCGGTGGTTCCGGTACGCTGCGAGGGATTTCGGGGCGTGTCGCAGTCTCTCGGGCACCATATCGCCAACGACTCCATCCGTGACTGGGTACTTGACCGGCGCGACGGTGATCAGCGCTTTCAGGGGACGCCCTACGATGTGGCCATCATCGGCGACTACAACATCGGCGGTGATGCTTGGTCCTCGCGGATTCTTTTGGAGGAGATGGGGCTGCGGGTGGTGGCGCAGTGGTCAGGCGACGGAAGCCTGTCCGAGATGGAGCTCACCCCAAAAGTGAAGCTCAACCTCATCCACTGCTACCGCTCCATGAACTACATCTCCCGCCATATGGAAGAGAAATACGGCATTCCCTGGTTCGAGTATAACTTTTTTGGGCCCAGCAAGATTGCGGAAAGTCTCCGGGCTATCGCGGCGCATTTCGATGACAAGATAAAGGAAGGCGCGGAGCAGGTGATCGCTAAGTACCAATCGCTCGCCGACGCCGTGGTCACCAAGTACCGACCGCGGCTCGAGGGCAAACGGGTCATGTTGTTCGTCGGCGGACTGCGTCCCCGGCATACCATCGGCGCCTATGAAGATCTCGGGATGGAGGTGATCGGTGCCGGTTATGAGTTCGCTCATAACGACGATTACGACCGGACGTTGAAGGAAATGGGCGAGGCGACCCTACTTTTTGATGACGTGACGGCCTACGAGTTTGAGGAGTTTTCCAAACGGCTGCGCCCGGATCTTATCGGGTCGGGGATTAAGGAGAAGTACATTTTTCAGAAGATGGGGATCCCGTTTCGGCAGATGCATTCCTGGGATTACTCCGGCCCCTACCACGGTTACGACGGATTCGCGATCTTTGCCCGAGACATGGACATGACGCTGAACAACCCGTGCTGGGGCAAGCTTGAGGCACCTTGGAAAAACGCTGCCGGTGCGTCGGCAACGGCCTAGAGTCCCATGACTCCGCCTGCCGAGGGGAGAGGGTGGTGCCATTGAAACGCGTTTTATGGACGGTGAGTTGTGGGCGGGCGCGCCCGACCTAAAACCCATGCCGTTGTCCACGTATGAGTGGCGCGGTGTATGGAGACAAGCCATGAGCCAAGACACCGAAGTGATCAAACCCGGCTATCCGCTTTTTCTCGAAGAGAACTATCAGGAGAGCCTGGCGCAAAAGCGCGCCTGTTTCGAGGAGCCATTCCCGGAGGAGATGCTCGAAGAGACCTTTCAGTGGACCACCACGGAAGAGTATAAAACCCTTAATTTCAAGCGCGAAGCGCTCACCATTAATCCCGCAAAGGCTTGCCAGCCGCTCGGTGCAGTCCTCTGCGCCCTCGGCTTTGATAAGTGCTTACCCTATGTGCATGGGAGCCAGGGCTGTGTCGCGTACTTTCGCACCTACTTCAACCGCCATTTCAAGGAGCCGGTGGCCTGTGTCTCGGATTCAATGAACGAGGATGCTGCCGTGTTCGGCGGACAAAAGAACATGTTTGAAGGATTGAAGAACGCCAAGGCCCTCTATAAGCCTGAAATGATGGCGGTGTCCACGACTTGCATGGCGGAGGTCATCGGCGACGATCTGAATGCATTCATTGGTAACGCCAAAGAAGGGGGGCATATTCCGCGGGACTTCCCGGTGGCGTTCGCCCACACGCCGAGCTTTGTCGGTAGCCACGCGACGGGCTGGGACAACATGTTTGAAGGCGTTATCCGGCACTTCACCTTGAAGTCGATGCAGGACAAGCAGCTGGGTAGCAGCGGGAAACTCAACATCGTCCCGGGGTTCGAGACCTACCTGGGAAATTTCCGTGTCATCAAACGCATGCTGCGGGAAATGGGCGCGGAATTTACGCTGCTCTCGGATCCGGAAGAGGTGCTTGATACGCCCTGCGACGGGCAATATCGCATGTATGCGGGTGGCACCACTCAGGTCGAGGTAAAAGAGGCCCCGAATGCTGTTGACACGCTGCTCCTGCAGCCTTGGCAGCTGGTCAAGACGCGAAAGTTCGTGCAGGACACCTGGAAGCACGAGGCGCCGGCGCTTCACATTCCCATGGGACTCAGTTGGACCGACGAGTTCCTGATGAAAGTCTCTGCGCTCACCGGTAAGCCCATTCCAGAATCTCTGGAGAAAGAGCGTGGAAGGCTCATCGACATGATGACGGATTCCCACGCCTGGCTTCATGGCAAACGCTTTGCGCTATGGGGGGATGCGGATTTTGTAATGGGGATGAGCCATTTTTTGCTGGAACTCGGCGCCGAGCCCATCCACATCCTCTGTCATCATGCTAACAAACGCTGGCGCAAGGAGTTGCAGGGCGTGCTTCAAAGCTCCCCTTATGGCCAGGGTGCAGAGGTTTACACGGGCAAGGATCTGTGGCATCTGCGATCGCTCGTTTTTAGCGATAAACCGGATTTCATGATCGGCAATTCCTATGGGAAGTTCATACAGCGTGACACTCGGCGCAAAGGAAAAGAGCATGAAGTACCGCTCATCCGTATCGGCTTCCCTATCTTCGATCGGCACCATCTGCACCGCATGACGACGCTTGGCTATGAAGGTGCCATGTACATGCTCACCACCCTTGTCAATGCGGTGCTGGAGCGTCTCGACGAAGAGACGATGACCATGGGAAAGACCGACTATGGTTTCGACTTGGTTCGCTGAGGCACTGCAAACGACCAAGAGAGCATACCAATGGCAAACGTCATGATTCGAAAAGACCCTAACGGCAAACTCGTCTTCTATCTCGCCAAGAAGGACCTCGAGGCGCACATCCTCGCTATTGAACACGATGACGCCGAGGGATTCGGAGGCGAGCTTACTCTTGACGACGGCTCGCGATATTACGTCGATCCTCTGACTCCGCCGCCAAAGCTACCGATCACGGTGCGTGCGCGGCGCTTGTGAACGTTGCTAACTCACCGCTTCAGTATGAAGGAGACCAATTCGTGGCCATGTATATCGTTTCTCAGGAATGTATTGCGTGCGGGGATTGTGAACCGGTCTGTCCTACCAACTCCATCATTGAGGGAAAGATCGTGTTTGAGATCGACGCCGAGACATGTACTGAGTGTGAGGGTGACTACAATGAACCGCAGTGCGTGGCGATTTGCGAGATCCCTAACTGCATTCTGCCGCTTAAGGCTGCCTAGTCGTGAACGCAACGAATAGGGGAACACAGGCCATGCGCAATGAACCGCTGTCTCGAGCGCTAGCCCTTCGCATTGGTCTTGCCGCGCGCGTGTTGCCGGACACCGATCCGGCCACTCTTGTGCGACTTCTGGACGAGTGTATCGGCCGCCCCTTTTCTGACGACAAGTTCCAGCAATTGACGCCAAGGCGTTTGCGCATGGCATCGCGCGGCGCGCTTGCGGGGGTCACGCCGGAGGTCGTCCGGCAGGCCGTCAAGTGGCTTCAAGGGGAGGCGCAGGAACAACGCATCTCGCCAGATGTGCCGCAGACGCAGGCCTTGGAACCTTGTGAGATGCCAAATTCCATTCGGGTCGCCGTTGCTTCTGACGGCGGCGAGCGCCTCGACGGCCATTTTGGATCCTGCGCCCGGTTCCTTATCTATCAGGTTGCCCTCGATGAGATGCGCCTCATCGATATCCGCTCGGCGGCAGCGGCCCCTCAGAGCGGTGACAAAAAAAATGCCTACCGGGCGGCACTCATCAGCGACTGCCATTTGCTCTATATCGTCGCCATAGGCGGGCCCGCGGCCGCTAAGGTTGTTCGCGCCGGCATCCACCCTCTCAAAATCCCAGAAAGTGGGCACGCGCGCAAGGCGCTGGCCAATCTCCAAAAGGTACTGGGGGGCCTACCGCCGCCCTGGCTTGCGAAAGCCATGCAGATGCCGAAGCCGGTTGCAAAACCGGCGGCCTCTGTCTGCTCGGAGGTTTATTAACGCCGCTTTTCTCAGGCCGAGTTCTTTGGCAGGGCACTCATCATGGTGCCCTGTTGGCTTGGATGTAATCGCCGTTAACGGGCCATAAAGATTCGACTTTTCCCTCCGATACGCTTAGGTAAAGCGCTAAGTGAGGGAACGTCTAAATGAATCTTTGTGAGAAATACGAAGGCCGAAGCGTCTACCGGCTGAAGCCACCAGCAGCTATTCAGGGTATCTGCAACCGGGTCCAATGCACAGGCGTTGACGGCAAGAGCTGTGAATGCTGGATGTCTCATCCCACCGACGAGCCACTCCACGATAAACATACTGACATCATCATCGACGAGCGTCGGGATACTCACGTCAGCGCCGTGTATTATGGCTTATCGGCGATGGCCATGGGTGCGATCGGTATCATTCTGTTCATTGCTTTGTGGATTAAGGAGGCGCTCGGCTAGCCCCAGCAATCCTTACCCGGTTTTGCTAAGCGGCCCGCCTGACATTCGCCAGGCACTTTGTTATCTTGATCCCCACCGTCTCAGCTTTGAGCTTGTAAGTAACCCGACCGCACCTCCCGATAGCGGCTTTGGACGGTGCTCGCCCCTCGCCTAGCGAGCTGATCGCTCGCGTCGCTGCGCGCCGTGCGCCTTGCTCGCGGCCGCATGAACTTCCCGCGGGCGTTCAGCAATGCGGAGATTTTTTCCGGCGCGTCTGCCGTCGGCGGGCGACTTTGTTACCATGATGCCACGCGCCGTTAGATCGGTTCTTACTTGGCTCGGTAACAACTTGTCTTTTTGAGCGGTTGCTCCGTCATGGTCATCTTTTCGCCAGCGTCGCCAGTCAGAAGGTTAGGCCGTGCCAGGCACCGGCAAGGCAACCCGTCGTGTCTCCCGGCCCCCACACGGATGTGTCCGGCCGGGATGCCAGGCAAAGCCTACAGGGCTGTATTCACGGCGTCCCTTGAGGCCGGGAGATGGGTTGGCACACCGGCCCTAAGGACACAAAGTGCCGAAACGCTGCTCCCGGCCCGCCCTCTCAGTGTCTACTGATGGAGGCTGTTATGCATGCAACGAGGCACCGCTACCAGGGCCAAGGAGCACATCGCGGGGGATGGGGCTAGCGGCTGCGGCTGTGTGGCGCCGCCAACGCTTGAACATTGAAGGTAACGCAAGTCATGGAGACCTCGACGCACTCCTTGCCAGCGCCTGATGGACGTGCCTCAAATCACCGGCGGGTGAAGCGCGTTCTCTGGTGGGTGCTGGGATTGAACCTATTGGTGGGCGGCGCCAAGATAATCGTCGGGGTGGCCACCGGTGCGATCAGCATGGTCGCGGATGGCTTTCACTCCGCGCTGGATGGTTTTTCCAATGTCATTGGGCTGGTCGGCCTATCATTAGCGCGGCGCCCTCCTGATCACGATCACCCTTACGGGCATGCGAAGTTCGAAACGTTCGCCATCATGGCTATCGGCTTGCTTCTGTTGCTGGCGAGCTGGAGCGTATTAAAGAGCGCCTATGGCCGGCTTATCGTTGGCGGCATCCCGGACGTAACTGTCGTGAGCTTTACGGTCATGGCGCTTACCGTGGTTGTCAATTATGCGGTTACGACCTATGAGACCCGTCAGGGGCGTCGATTAAAGAGCAATATTCTGCTGGCTGATGCCGCACATACGCGTTCCGACATATTGGTGTCGCTATCGGTGATTGCCGGTTTGGCGGCGGTCAAGCTCGGCTGGTTTTGGGTGGATGCCGTTGTGGCGTTGCTGATCATGGTATTCATTGCGTACACTGGCTGGCAGATTATTCGCCGGGCATCCGGTGCGCTGCTCGACAGTGCGGTGCTCGATCCGAAGGAGGTCGAGCGAATTGCCCTCACCGTCGATGGCGTTGCATCCTGTCACCGGATTCGAAGCCGCGGCCCGGGCGGCACAATTTACCTCGATATGCATGTTCAAGTCGACGGGCAGTTGCCGCTTGCGGAGGCCCATCGCCTCGGCCATATGGTGGAACGGTTGGTTAAACGCCAGCTCAGCGTTAGCGATGTGGTCGTGCATGTAGAGCCGACTGACCCGATGCTGCACGACCATCCTGAGGCCGCATCCCTCGATCACGGCCACTGATCCTGCGCAAAAGGGGCACCGCATGGTGCCCCTTCGCCAAAGTCAGGAGTGAGCAACTAGCTGGTCAGCTCGAGCTGGAATTTCACTGGACCGCGATACTCAGTACCGTCCTTGCCGGTGAAGGTGCCGTTGACCGGAGATCTCTTGTTGTAAGGGCTTGTAAGAATAGCCACATGCCCGCCGGGGAACGGAACGGATTCGATCACATCTGTTCCCTCAAGGAACTTGTTGGCCGCCGTTGCACAGGGGGGCGTCACCAAGTCGTCCTTGAGCGCATAGTTTTGATACCACTTAACGTTCAGCTTCGCCAGGTCTTTTACGTTAAGCGGCTTGCCGTACAAGGAAACGGGGAGCGTGCCGTCCTCAGCGATGGGTTCCCGGAATGTCTGGGAGCTCATGTTGGCGATGGCGAGTGGCAGGTGTGTCCGCTCTTTGAGCAGCCAGCGGAACAGAGCCGCCACGGTCTTGCCCGGATTAAGCTCCGTTGCTTTGTGTAAAGAGGCCTGATCGAGCACCTTGACGAGGGGTGATTCTCGGTCGATGGCCACAAAGCGCATACCCAGGCTCAAGAGATACCCATTTGCCACCTTGCTGCCGTTAGGCAGGGTCGCCGTCATGAAATCATGATGCATCGTGGGCATCCCGCTTATAGCATTACTGTGCGTTCCATCGATGGGCGCGACATTGGTAATAAGCGAATCGCAGACATCCGTGAGCGTTCCGGACAGGATGTTCATGAGGCAGATATAGCCGCCCTGACAGGTCCCATTGAGGGTTACCTTTTGGCCGTGCTTTTCAACCAGCTTCGCACACAGCTCGCGGGTTTGCGTGCAGTCGTCGTCGGGGGTCATTATCTGGACCGCTTCGTGCTCCATGATATCCTTAACGACCCGAACGTACGTGGGAATGCCCTCATTGGCGAAGGCGTGCGCGTAGCTCTTGTTCTCGTAGGGCAAGAACGAAAGGATGTGTACGCCGAGCATGTAAGGCGGGACGAGAATCATCGGTTTTAGATCGTCCCGGACTTTGACTCCGGGCTTAACCGGCAATACTTGATAAAGCTGAAAGGCCTCGGTCTCGTGGACCAGCTCGTAATCGCGTGTTCCGAATTGAAATCCGAATTCGTCCTTGATTTTTTCCACTTGCTCGTGGAAATTGGCAACCGCCTCCATGACGTCTGCCTCGCGCTGCATGAACCCTGAGAGCGATTCGCCCTCGCGGTTCAAGGCCGTGTTCAGGAAGGCGCGCAGCGCTTCCTCAGCTTGATCGAACGCAAAGCTGCTTAATTTCTCTCGGGTACCCAGCAAGCCCCGAGTTACCAGCTCCTCGCTATGCTCGATGACTTCAAGTGTTTCCCACACGCTGAGGGGATTCTGACGCGCGGCCTGTAACGCGATTTGAGCAGCGATCAGACCACTGTCCATGAACTCCGTACGTTCCCGGTTGATTGCCCTGGCCAGGGCAATATTGTAGCGCCACCAATTGGTAGCAACTCCGGGGATCTCTTTTAAAACTGCAGAAGCTGATTGATACATAAGTTATTACACCTCCCTGCTCCGGGACCGCTATCCGCAGAGACGCTGATCCGGCTCGAAGCAGCCATCATTGCCAAAGCAGCGCTTTCGTGCACTGCACAATTTTACAAAGTCTAATATACCCTGAGGAAAACACAACGGCGATGACTTGGATCAGGGAGATGAAAATAACTTATCGTTTTCTTGGCACGGTTGTGCCCCTGATCGCACTTCTGGTTGTTTTCCAAGGGCTCGCCGTTGGAAGAAAACCTCGATCGATTGGCCCCGCAACAGTCGCTGGGGGTAGGAAACGGATGCGGTCCGGCCTGATGGGGTGTTTTAGAACCTGCTGGGCTTGCCTGCTAATGGTTCACCCGAAGCCAGTTGCCCCAGACATGTTTCCAGAACCGGGTCGCGGTAGAAGGCACTTTCCAATAAAGAGACAGCAGGTCGAGGTTAGAAAGGTGAGTCCCAAACTGGCGCGATGTCGGAAAGGCAAAGGCCCGGCTGCTCAACTCTTGAGAGAATTGCTTGATGGCGGTTAGCGGCAGCACCCAGTCGAGCGAGTCTCTCTCGGAGATATCCGCGACCACGCCTTCAATGGTAAGAACGCTCTTGCGAAACAGTAATAGATCCTCACCAAAGCGCAGCCCAGCGGACAGCATCGCATCATCCAAGAGGCTGAGCAGCCAGCGAAAACCCGGGATCCGCTGTTCGCGGTACAAGCGTCCAAGTGCTCGGTCCACGACCTGCCGTAAGGCCTGCTCATTCGGTGTTGAGCGGGCCATGGCCGAGATGGCTTGGGCGATGCGTTGGGCATCGAAGGTGAGTGCGCCTAAAACGATCTGCATGGTATGGATGCGTTCGTCCTTGCCGAGATGGCCGACTAAGCTCCAGTCTAGAATGGCGAGTTGGCCGTCGTCGGTGAAGAACAGGTTGCCGGCATGGGGATCCGCATGAAACAGGCTGGCCTCTGTTGGCATCCAGACGGGGCGAGCAATCAACGCCTCGACGACCAGCGAGGCAAGCTTCTGCCGCGTATCCCGCGGCATGTTTCTGCATTCGGTCACTTTATGGCCGCGAATGCGTTCCATGGCGGTAATCCGTGACGTGCAGAAGGGCAGCAGGGCGGGCACCTTGACGTCCTCGGCATCGGCATAGAAGCGGCCCGCTTCCACAAGGTGCTGCTGTTCGAGGTCCAATCGAATCTCATTTCTGAGTAGTTCGCGGATTGTTTCCAGAGTCTCCGCGTAGCGCAGCGTCGGAATGCGGTGATACTCGCAGCGCTCGTCGATGAAGATACTCAGGGCAGTCCATACCTCGAGTTCATCTGCCAAACACTCCTCGACGCCGGGTTTCAGTATCTTTAGAACACCCTCCGATAGATCGGAACCGGAGGCTCGCAGATGCGCAAATGGAATGACCACCGCCACACTGGCCTCGGCCAACGCGGTGGACTCCAGCCGAATATCGCCTGCAGAGAGATCCTTTAGCTCACGGTTGATTTCATCGCCCATCGCCGACACCGCTGTCGTCGGCTCCATGGATTCGAGCGTTTGCAGATGCTGGCGCAACTCGGGGGCGAGGCGGCGATCCCTGGCGACCACTTGTCCGAGCTTGTGTAAAGTAGGACAGTGGCAGAGAAGCGCTGCCAGGCGCTCTGACATTCCGGCATCTGGGGGCAGCGCGTGTTGCGTAACAAGGATCGCGGCCAGCCGGTGGGGCGGAAGATGCTGCACGAAAAAGAGCAGCGCCTCTGCAATTAAGGGCCGATACGCCGCGTATTGTTTCGGTACCAGCGGCGAGATATCGATGCCACAGGTACTCTCAAGTGCAGCTTCTCCAGTGGTCACATACGGCTACTCAGGGAATATCACGGGCCACTGTGTTTCGCCTGGCCATAGCGAAGCATGCTTTGTGATGGATGTATGCCAGAATTCAATCCCGGCGCAGGGCATCAGCGTAATGCTCTCTATCGGATCACTTGTGCCAGGTGCCATGACGAGCGCAGGATCATGGGAAGGATCCGCTCGTATCCTTTGTAAGGTCACATTATTATACATTTCTTATATCGAGACAAAGGCTGTCTTAATCGCTGAAAGAGAAGCACTTGTCCCTCGCTGTCTCGGAGTGCC
>JAGTVB010000060.1 GCA_018224385.1 Gammaproteobacteria bacterium | reverse complement strand
CCGCTAGACGATCCCCCAGGGGAAACATAAGCGACGGAGAACTCCTATAAAAATATCGCGGGCTCCACCCGCGCAAGGCGCTGGGTGGAAAGCTACGACGCCCCGCCGCTAGGGTAGGGGCAGCAATTGTGCAACAGCCTTCAAGCCGTGCGCCCAGGTTCACTGCCGGTCTAACGCTTCGAATATTGGGGCTTTTTGCGGGCCTTGTGCAGCCCGACTTTCTTGCGCTCCACCTCCCGCGCATCCCGGGTGACAAACCCGGCTTTGCGAAGTGGCGAACGCAGTGTTTCATCATATTCGATCAATGCGCGCGTAATGCTGTGTCGGATGGCGCCTGCCTGGCCGCTGTTTCCGCCGCCGCGCACGGTAACATCAACATCGATCATGTCCGACACATTGGCCGTTTCGAGTGGTTGCCTAACCACCATGCGCGCCGTCTCGCGACCGAAGTAGTCGTCCAGCGGTTTACGGTTTACCGTGATGTGCCCGTTTCCGCGCTTAAGAAATACGCGGGCGGTTGACGTCTTGCGCCGCCCGGTTCCGTAATATGTCGCAGTATTTGTCATGCGGCTTGCCCTGCCCTACAGCGTGAGGGACTGAGGTTTTTGCGCGTGATGCTGGTGCTCCGGACCAGCGACCACCTTGAGTTTGCGAAACATGGCACGTCCCAGGGGTCCCCTTGGAAGCATTCCCTTGACGGCATGCTCGATGATGCGCTGCGGTGCTTTTTCCACCAGCTGCTCGAACGAAATGGCTTTGAGCCCGCCTGGATACCCTGAATGGCGATAGTACATTTTGTCTGTGCGCTTTTTGCCCGTGACCCGAATCTGCTCCGCATTCACGACAATCACGTAATCCCCAGTATCCACATGCGGGGTATAAATAGGTTTGTGTTTTCCGCGCAACCGTCGCGCAATTTCACTTGCGAGCCGGCCAAGGGTTTGCCCGGCCGCATCGACCACAAACCACTGCCGATCGACCGCCGCGGGCCTGGCCGAGAAAGTTTTCATCCTTTGGCTACCTGGATAAGCACTGAAAAAACCTAAAAAGACTACCTTCTGTTGTTAGTGAAAGTCAATGAGTACCTGCCGGCTCCGGTAGGATTAGGGTGATGAGATGTTAACAAGCGGACGGGGATAAGCAAGAAAAGTAGCGCGGCAATGCGCCGCGCTAAACCACCAAAGGAGGATGGATGGAGGAGTTGAACCTTCCGAAAAGTTCATAAGTATTATCTAATACTCTAATTTATTTGTCAACCAAGCTGTTGATATAACTTTCTATCCTAGCCATACAGATGTTTGATGATTTTGCCGCTGCACATCCGTGCCGCCGTCGCTCGGGTCAGGATCTTACTTTGGCGCCTTTGAGCAGGAACAGCCGTCATATCCGCAGCCGCTCTACGATACGCCCATGGACGAGGTGCTCGTCAATCAGCTCATCGATATCCTGGCGGTCGACCCAGGTATACCAAACCCCCTCGGGATACACCACCACGCACGGCCCCTCGCTGCAGCGGTCCAGGCACCCAGCGCTATTGACGCGCACTCCGCCTGGGCCCGCTAGGCCCAACTCCTTCATGCGGTGCTTGGCATAGTCGCGCATCTCCTGAGATGCAAAATTTTGACAGCAATCAGAGCCGTCCTCTCTGAGGTTGGTGCAAAAGAAAACATGGTAACGATAATAGGATTCCGTCATGCGCATCCATTGGTCGATTTTAGGTACCTAAACTCGCGTGAAGGCCGTAGGCAATGCCCTTCAGCGCCTCTGCCCTCCTTGCGGGGTGGCAAGAACGGGTGGCGGCAGCAGGCCAGTGCTCCGGCGCCTCTATGGTAGCTTGGGCGCACATGCTCTTAAATGCAGTCCTGCCAGCCGCGGCGACTTCTAGCCGGCGAGCCGTTGTTGCGACACTGGATCCTGCAAGCGGTTAAAACGCTGCGCTCTGCTGGCGTGCATTGGCCGCGCTTTGGCTCGTCACACCCGCTTGATCCGCTACAATGGAGTTTCTGCCACAAGACGGGGGGAATGAACAAGATGGGTGTTCGAGCACTTAGCCTGATGGACAGGTTGGTCATTGGCGTCGACAGGGGACTTCGCACCGTACTTGGTGGAGCCGCAACCACGGGTCGACCAAATCCGGCTGCCACTGCTGACGAAACTCAGCTGACGGAGTTCGAACGCCGTCACTCGGCTGGCCTCATGCGGGTCAATCATGCCGGTGAGGTCGCTGCTCAAGCCCTTTATCATGGACAGGCGCTGACCGCGCGGCGCGAGGATGTGCGCGAGAAGTTGGATCAAGCGGCGCGCGAGGAAAACGATCATCTGGCATGGTGTGAGCAACGCCTGCGCGAGCTGGAAAGCCGTAACAGTTACCTGGACCCTCTCTGGTATCTCGGCTCGCTTGCCATCGGCGCCGCGGCTGGCCTGGCAGGGGACAAGTGGAGTCTGGGATTCTTGGCCGAGACCGAACGGCAGGTCGTGGTGCACCTTGACGGCCATTTGGCCCGTCTTTCGAAGAGGGACCACAAAAGTCGCGCTATTGTTGAGCAGATGCGTGAGGATGAGGGACGCCATGCGACGACCGCCATGCGTGCCGGCGGAGCGCCGTTGCCGGCGCCTGTCCGCAAGCTGATGGGCGCGACGTCACAGGTGATGACCACCACCGCTTATTGGATTTAGTGAGTGAGTGTTTTCTGACACCGGCGGAGCTTCGTCATAGGTTGTGGTGCGGCGGCGCGGGGCCCTCCAGCAGTCTAGTGCAGTGCATCGATGAAGCTCGATAGGCCCTTGAGGTACTGTTCTGCCGAGATGAGAAAGCCATCGTTATGGCGGCCTTGAATAACCAGGAGGCGTTTTGGCTCGGGAGCGGCTGCAAACAATGCGAGACCGTGGCTGAAGGGAATGATTTCATCTGCGCGGCTATGGATTACCAGCACAGGGCAGCTTATCGTGGCCATCAGTGCGTGATTGTCGTAATGGTAGCGTGTGAGCAATCGCACGGGCATAAACGGGTACAGTTGGGCCGCGAGATCCGGTACCGACGTGAAAGCGGATTCGAGGATGAGGCCCGCGGGCCTGTGGCGAGCGGCGAGCCCTGTGGCCACGGCGGCGCCCAGTGACCGCCCAAAGAGCACAATCTTGTTGCCGGGAACACCGCGGTTTTCGACCAGGTACCGCCACGCGGCGAGCGCGTCGAGGTGAGTGCCCGGCTCCGACGGCGTGCCCTCGCTGCGGCCGTATCCCCGGTAGTCGAAGATCAAGGTGTTGAGGCTCAGCTGATGAAAAAGGCGCAGCGTGTCGAGACGGTGCGATAGATTCCCGGCGTTACCATGGAAAAAGAGAATCGTGGGTTGCCTGTCCTCAGCCGGCACGTACCAGCCGTGCAGCCGATAGCCGTCGTCGGTCACTAGGGTCACATCCTCGTAGGCGAGGCCTATGTCGTGCGGTGTTCCCGCCAGCTCGCGCGTGGGCAGATAGAGTAGGTATCCTTGAACAGCGTAAAGCAGCAGCGCCATGCCCGCATAGAACAGGCAAAAGACCGCGATACTGATCCAAAACACTTGCAACCGGACCATACACTGACCACCCTAGATCTCATAACATCATGGTCTACCACATACAATGGCAACGTAATTGAGGCAATGGGTACCGAGATCGAACGCAAATTTCTATTGTGCAGCGATGCGTGGCGTGAGCTGGCTTCCCGGGCGACACGCTACCGGCAGGGTTATCTATCCGATGCAAAGTCTGTTTCGGTTCGCGTGCGCATCGCCGGTGATCAGGGCTTTCTCAACATCAAGAGCGTGACCCTGGAAGTGAGTCGTGCAGAATACGACTACCCGATCCCCTTGGAGGATGCCGCCGAGTTGCTGGAGCGGTTCTGCGCGAGACCCCTGATCGAGAAGAAGCGCTACCTTGTTCCCTGCTGCGGTCATGTTTGGGAAGTAGATGTTTTTGAAGGGGAAAATGCCGGCTTGGTGGTGGCGGAAGTTGAGCTGAGTCGTGCGGATGAGCCGTTTCAGAAGCCTCATTGGATCGGTGAGGAGGTGTCCGCCGATCCGCGTTATTATAACGTCTCCCTTGTGACGCACCCCTATAAGGACTGGAAATCGCCACCCTAGCCAAACCTTGACTCGTCAATATTATTCCCAAGCCCATCCGACAGGGGCGCGGCAAGGGCGGCGCCTGCCGCGCTTGCGTTCGACCCAAGCGGGCGCTGCGACGCGCCAAGCGTTTGCCCGCCTATTGCTTGCCGTAGTCGCCGTGTGGGGCCTGGTTGCCTCGTCGCCAGCGGATGATGAGCTGCCCCAGGCGCTGGTGTTGACCGTCCAGGGCGCCATTGGTCCTGCGACCAGTGACTTTGTGCGGCGCGGTATTCAGAGGGGCGAAGATACGGACGCCATGGTGGTGATCCTGCGCATGGACACCCCGGGCGGCCTGGATTCCTCGATGCGGGACATCATCCAGGCGATCGTGGGCGCGTCTGTCCCGGTGGTGACTTACGTGGCGCCAAGCGGGGCGCGCGCGGCAAGCGCCGGTACCTATATTTTGTATGCCAGTCACGTGGCGGCAATGGCGCCGGCCACGAACGTGGGCGCGGCAACACCGGTGGAGATCGCCCCTGGCGGTTTGCCGGGCGGGGGTGAACAGCCGCCAGGGAAGGACAAAGCACCCGCAGAGGACGATGGCAACGGAAAGCCGACAAACGATGGCGATACAGACGCCAACGACGGGGCTAAACAACGCAAAATCGTCAATGATGCGGTGGCTTATATTCGGGGGCTGGCGCAGATGAGGGGGCGCAATGCCCAATGGGCGGAAAAAGCTGTCAGGGAGGCGGCCAGTTTGAGTGCGGAAGATGCCCTCGAAAAGGGTGTGATCGACCTCATGGCGGACGATACCACGCAACTCCTTAGACAGATCGACGGTCGAAAAGTCGAGGTGCTTGGCAAACCCTGGGTGTTGCAAACGAAGAACGCGCAGCTGGTGACCATAGAACCGGATTGGCGTAGCGAGCTCCTCGGTATCGTTACCAACCCAAACGTTGCCTATATTCTCATGCTCTTAGGCATCTACGGGCTGTTCTTTGAGCTCTCGAATCCGGGCGGGATCTTACCTGGCGTGGCAGGCGCTATCTTTATTCTGCTGGCGCTTTATGCCTTTCAGGTACTTCCCGTCAACTATGCCGGGCTTGGGCTCATCTTGCTCGGCGTTGCCTTCATGGTGGGCGAAGTATTTATGCCGAGCTTCGGGGCGCTTGGCATCGGTGGCGCCATCGCCTTTGCGATTGGCTCTTTGATCCTCATGGAGACCGATTTGGAGGGGTACACACTGTCGCTGCCTCTGGTGATTGCGTTGACCCTTGTTAGCGTCGCTTTTTTTATGGTCGTCATGACCCTGTTCTCGCGTCAGCGAAGCCAGCCGGTGGTCAGCGGCCAGGAGCAAATGGTGGGTGCGACGGGGGAGGCGCTCGAAACGTTTGATTCACACGGATATGTGCGCGTTCACAGCGAACGGTGGGAAGCCGAGTCGCTGCGTCCGGTGGTGAAAGGCCAACGGATCAGGGTCTGCGCCCTGGAGGGCCTCACGGTAACGGTTGAGCCGCTGGAGAAGGAGACCTGACATTGGGAACGCTTTCTTACCTTTATATTCCGTTATTTTTGCTGCTGTTGGTTGTCCTCTCTGTGAGGATCCTGCGCGAATATGAGCGCGGCGTGATTTTCTTCCTCGGCCGATTTTACAAGGTAAAGGGCCCCGGGCTCATCATCGTGCTGCCGGGAATTCAGCAAATGGTCAAGGTCGATCTGCGTACCATCGTGCTCGATGTGCCGACCCAAGATGTGATCTCCAGGGACAATGTCTCTGTAAAGGTCAACGCCGTGATCTATTTTCGGGTGCTCGATCCTCAAAAGGCGATTATTCAAGTGGAAAATTTCCACATGGCCACGAGTCAGATCTCCCAGACCACCTTGCGTTCAGTGCTCGGCCAGCACGAGCTTGACGAGATGTTGGCGGAACGGGAGAAACTCAACGACGATATTCAGGGGATCATCGATAAGCAGACGGACGCCTGGGGCATCAAGGTTGCCAATGTGGAAATCAAGCACGTCGATCTCGATGAGAGCATGGTTCGTGCAATCGCCAAGCAGGCGGAGGCCGAGCGCATGCGGCGGGCGAAAATCATCATGGCGGAAGCGGAGCTGCAGGCCTCAGAAAAATTACTTCAGGCGGCCAAAGTGCTGTCGCAGCAATCGCAGGCGATCACCCTACGTTACCTTCAGACCATGATCGATCTCTCTAATGACAAGACATCGACCATACTGTTTCCCGTGCCTATCGATCTTTTCGGTGCGCAGGGACCTTTGGCAGGGAAGGCAGCGGCTTCAAGAAACGAGCCCGATTAAGCGCGACCTGCAGTGATCGTTTGGCGGTGAATTGCGGTGGACATTTTTACCCAGTTAGCTGAGGGACGCATCGCGGAAGCGATGGCCAAGGGCGAGTTCGATCGGCTTTCGGGACATGGGAAACCCTTACCGAGAGACGATGACAGCCTCATTTCGCCGGAGCTGCGTATGGCATTGCGGATCCTCAAGAACGCGGGCGTTCTTCCTAGAGAAGTCGCGTTGCGAAAAGAGATTGCGGACGTGGAGACTCAGCTTCGCACTTTACCACCGGGTCAGCAGCACGACCGAGCGGCGCGGCGACGCAGTCTTCTACTAACGAAGCTCAGCCTCGAGCACAGGGGCAAACTCGGGGCCGCTCAGAAGCCGTTTTAGAAACTACTGCGCTTGCCTGACCAGCGTTGCGCAGCGGCTCTCGATCCTCGTGTACTCCCTCGTACACTCCGGTTGTTCGCCGTCGTGCGCCTTGTTCTGTCGCTGGTCGCGACATTTTTAGAGCGGTTTCTCGGAGGTCGTGACGGGAACCGTCGCCAGCGGCCGAGGCGATGAGCGGGGAAATGGGGCGACTACGATGAGCTCGGGCCCCCTCGAGGCGGATAAAATGGAATCGGAAACGGTGTTACATTGCCCGTGGCATCACTTGCGGAGATTTTATTTGCACCCTCTTTATCCACTTCGTCAATGCGAATGACGGCATGTATTGGCACATACGTAACCTTTACCCCCTGGAATTCGGCTTTTAGACGCTCCTCCGAGGGGTCGACCAGGACCGCGCTGCGCTCGCCAAAGATAAGATCTCCGATTTCGACGAACCCATAGAGACTCCCCTGCCCGACATGCCGCGCATGCACTTCATAGATCTTTCCCTGATTATGAAAGACGATACGGTAGATGCGCTTTTTGTCCATGTGCCTTGCTCGGTTGCCTGCGGGAAAAATTCAAGCTCATTCACAATTTATTATAGCGAGCCTTGGAAATTGAGGACAGGTGGCGACGGTGAGCGAGTTGAAGCGGTGACGGTCGGCAAGGACGGGTGCACGGCCACACGCTGGGGGAGGTTGCGGTGCAGTACCGAACTGCGGCTGCGCAGCGATGCTGTGGGCATGTGCTCATGCCCATTTACACCATGCCGGCGTCTGCGCAGCGCGTGCTGATGTACTTGATAATAAGGTGAATCAACCTTATATCTGCAACTAGAGGTAAGCGACCTGGTGATGAGACCGCGTTTCGGCGTCACTGCATTGGGCGGCTATCCGCTGACGGCGTCAGGCGTCCTTCGCCCTTTACGCTCGTGTTGGGCGTCACGAACACTCGGCGTCGCATAGTGGCTTTGGCCCATTTCTAGGCAGCGCGGCATGAAATTCAAGGATTACTATCAAACGCTCGGCGTATCACGCGATGCGCCGCGAGACGAGATCAAGCGAGCCTATCGCCGTCTCGCGCGCAAATACCATCCCGATGTCAGCAAGGAGCCGGATGCAGAAGAGCGCTTTAAGGAAGTCAGCGAAGCTTATGAAGTCCTGGAGGATGCCGAGAAGCGGGTGGCGTATGACCGTTTGGGTGCGAACTGGCGAGCGGGCGAGGAGTTCACCCCACCACCCGAATGGAACTTCTCCTTTGATTTCGGTGGCTTGCGTAACGCTGGTCCGTTCGGTTTCAGCGATTTTTTTGAGACGCTTTTCGGGCGCTCGCAACCGCGTCCGGAGCCCGGTTTTTCCGGTCGACCGTCACGCCCGAGGAATCATGCCCCCGTCAAAGTCCAAGTGACTTTAGAGGAAGCCTTTCGGGGCACCGAGCGCTCACTTCAGCTGCAGGTGCCCGAAAGGGACGGCGCTGGAAGGTTGGTGAGCAGGGCGCGTGCGTTGCGGGTGAAGATCCCATCGGGCATCGTCGCAGGTCAACGGATGCGGCTGCCCGGGCAAGGGCAATCCGCGAGCGGCGGCACCCCAAGGGGTGACCTGTACCTTGAAGTGGAGCTTATGCCTCATCGGCTGTATCGTGTGGAGGGTAGGGATGTGTATCTCGATTTGCCCATCACACCCTGGGAAGCAGCTCTTGGCGCCACCATCAAGGTTCCCACCCTTGACGGCACCGTCGATCTCAAGATCCCGGCGGGTTCCCAGTCGGGTCGAAAACTGCGGCTGCGAGGCAGAGGCCTTGGGGGGAAGCAGCGTGGCGATCAGTACGTGGTCTTAACGATCGTTACCCCGTCGCCAAACACTGAGTCGGCTCGAGCCCTTTACCATCGAATGGCGCGCGAGATGCCCCTTAATCCGCGTGCACACCTCGGCGTCTAGACGAATGATGAACGAGGCGGGAGCCCCACGAAGCTATTTTG
>JAGTVB010000059.1 GCA_018224385.1 Gammaproteobacteria bacterium | reverse complement strand
GGTGGCGTCACGGGCGCAGAAACGGTATAACTTCAGCGAGTGGCTACGGCGCCACTGGACGCCGGCTGTAGCGGACCGCTATATTTCAGAAAGTTCCCTTGTAAGTCTTTGTTCTGGCAAGGGCTGGAGCGTTGGAGTATTGTCTGAAGATAAGCGCCAACTTAGTTGTATGCTAAACAAGAAGCAAAGGTTTGACATGGTAGTGGTCGGTGGTTCGATCCCACTCGCGCCTACCAGACCGATCCATCCGATCCTCTTCCTTTTCGTTCGCGACGTGCGGTCTTTTGGCGTGACCGCCGCCGCCTGGTAGGAAAATCCCATCATGCCGACCATCGCTCTACCCGACGGATCAGAGCTGCACTTTGATCAGCCTACCACGGTCCACGCTGCCGCGGCCGCTCTTGGGCCTGGCTTGGCCAAGGCGGCGCTTGCGGGAGAGGTGGACGGGCGCTTGGTAGACACCTCCTTTGTCATCGACCATGACGCTGCCCTTAAGATCATCACCGATCGCGATCCCGCTGGCCTCGAGATTATCCGGCACTCCACGGCCCACCTCATGGCCCATGCGGTGAAGGCGCTGTTTCCCGAGGCGCAAGTGACCATCGGGCCGGTCATCGAGGAAGGGTTTTACTACGACTTCGCTCACGAGCGTGCCTTTACGCCGGAGGACTTGGAGGCGATCGAAGCGAAAATGCGCGAGATCGCCAAGGACGATCTGCCGATCAGCCGAAGCGTCGTGGATCGGCAACAGGCGATCCAGTTTTTTCGCGACAAGGGCGAGGACTATAAGGCGGAGATTATCTCGGATATTCCCGAGGCGGAGGCGATCGCCTTGTATCGGCAGGGCGATTTCGTCGATCTGTGTCGCGGCCCGCATGTGCCAAGCACCGGCCGGCTTCGCGCCTTCAAGCTGATGAAGGTGGCCGGCGCCTATTGGCGCGGCGATTCCCGCAATGAGATGCTGCAACGCATCTACGGCACGGCCTGGCCGGACAAGCAGGCGCTTAGCGCCTATCTGCATCGGCTCGAGGAGGCGGAGCGCCGCGATCACCGGCGCATCGCGAAGGAGCTCGACCTTTTCCACTTCCAGGAAGAGGCGCCGGGCATGGTGTTTTGGCACGATAAAGGGTGGGTGATCTACAAAGGCATCGAGAACTTTATCCGGGACCTGCTGGATAGGCACGGCTACCAGGAGGTGCACACACCCCAGATCGTGGATCGCAGCCTGTGGGAGCGTTCCGGACACTGGGATAAGTTTCGCGACGAGATGTTCACCACCCACTCACAGAATCGCGACTACGCGGTAAAGCCGATGAACTGTCCGTGCCACATCCAGATTTTTAACCACGGCCTCAAGAGCTATCGTGATCTGCCGTTGCGGATGGCCGAATTCGGGTCCTGCCACCGTAATGAGCCCTCGGGGGCGCTGCATGGGCTGATGCGGGTGGTAAGCTTCGTGCAAGATGATGCCCACATTTTCTGCACCGAAGCGCAGGTTCAGGCGGAGGTTTCCGAGCTTATCGATTTGATCTTCGAGGTCTATGGAGATTTTGGTTTCCGCGATATCTTGATCAAGCTCTCGACCCGGCCGGCGCAGCGGGTAGGCAGCGACGAGGTCTGGGACAAAGCGGAAAAGGCCTTGGAGATGGCCCTCAATGCGAAAGGCATCGACTGGGAGCTGCAGCCTGGCGAGGGCGCATTCTACGGTCCCAAGGTGGATTTTTCCCTGCGGGATTGCATCGGTCGCGTCTGGCAGTGCGGGACCATTCAGGTGGACTTCTCCATGCCGGGTCGACTGGGAGCCCAGTATGTCAGCGAGGACGGTAGCAGGCAGGTACCGGTGATGTTGCATCGGGCGATTTTGGGCTCCGTGGAGCGCTTTATCGGAATTCTCATCGAGGAGTACGCCGGTAAGTTCCCGCCGTGGCTCGCGCCGGTGCAGGCGGTGGTGATGAACATCACCGACCGGCACCGCGGATATGCCTCATCGGTAACAAAATCCTTGCAAAATCAGGGCTTCAGGGTGCGATCGGACTTGAGAAACGAGAAGATCGGTCTTAAGATCCGCGAGCACACGTTGCAGCGCGTGCCCTACATGTTGGTTTGTGGGGACCGCGAGATGGAAAATGCTGCAGTGGCCGTACGAACCCGTAGCGGCAAGGACTTGGGAGGAATGGCACTGGAACGCTTTGCCGAACGGTTACGGGCGGATATTGCCCGACG
Source organism: Gammaproteobacteria bacterium (assembly GCA_018224385.1). GTDB lineage: Bacteria > Pseudomonadota > Gammaproteobacteria > HK1 > HK1 > JAGTVB01. The sequence continues at coordinate 3,400 of JAGTVB010000059.1, read as the reverse complement.
CGGTCGTCATCAGAAGGAGGAATAGATATCGTCGCGGAGAAAAAGAGCAGGCTCAACGAAGAGATTACTTCTCGAGAAATTCGCCTTATCGGCGCGGATGGAAAACAGGTGGGGATCGTCCCTCGAGAGGAAGCTCTGGCGCTTGCGGAAACGTCGGAGCTTGACCTGGTAGAAATCTCGCCCAATGCGGATCCGCCGGTCTGCCGGTTGATGGACTACGGGAAGTTTATCTTTCAGCAGAGCAAAAAGCGGCAGGCGGCGCGCAAGAAGCAGCAGCAGGTCCAGCTCAAGGAAGTAAAATTTCGACCCGGTACGGGGGAGAGTGATTACCAGACCAAGCTGAGAAATCTCAAGCGGTTCCTCGGCCACGGCGACAAGACCAAGGTCACTATGTGGTTCCGCGGACGCGAGATGGCGCATCAAGACCTCGGACTGAAGCTGCTGCAGCGGGTCGAAGCGGACCTCGACGAGCTGGCCAAGGTCGAGCAAACGCCGAAGCTCGAGGGTCGGCGAATGTCGATGGTTTTGACGCCACGAAAATAGGGGTCGGACCGGTGTAGGGGCCGAGACAGCATCGGGTCCGCCGGCACCCGATGAGGCCCAAGAAGCTGTTTCAAAAATGCCGCCAGCGCCCCAGTCGCACGGCCCACGGGGCGAGAAACCGGCGTGTACAAGGCAGTACATGAGGAATCTTGAGCCGCCGCGCAACGCCGCTATGGCAAGCGCAGTAGCTTTTGGCACAGCTTCTAACACCAGGTATTGAGAAATAACATGCCTAAAATAAAGAGCAATCGAGGCGCTGCGAAGCGCTTTAAGCCACGGCTCGGCGGTGGGTTCCAACGCGCGCAGTCACATCTGAATCACATCCTGACGAAAAAACGAACCAAGCGTAAGCGTCAGCTGCGCAGCCTGGAGCCGGTGTCTTCGGCCGATACCCGGGCGGTTCGGCGTCTGTTGCCCTACAGCTAAGGAGAAGTTGCATGCCAAGGGTCAAACGCGGGGTCACGAGCCGCGCCAGACATAAGAAGGTGCTTGCCCAGGCAAAGGGCTATCAAGGGCGCCGCAAAAACGTCTACCGCGTGGCGAACCAAGCAGTCATTCGAGCCGGGGAGTATGCGTACCGCGATCGCCGTCAGCGTAAACGGCAATTTCGTGCCTTGTGGATCACGCGCATCAACGCCGCCGCCCGTGCTTGCGGCCTTTCCTACAGTTGCTTCATGGATGGCCTCAAGAAAGCCGGCGTGGTGCTCGATCGAAAGGTGCTCGCCGATCTCGCGGTATTCGACAGCCCGGCCTTCGCCGCGCTTGCCGAACGGGCTAAAGCCCAGTCGTAGGCGTGACCCGCTGGGCTGGGTAGTGCTGTTGGGTCAGCGGTGGAGATGCCGGCAAGCCGCGCCCATCGCTGAGGGACTCGATCCTCGTGCAACGCTGCGGGTCAATACCCTAAATGCTTGAATTGATCACCGGTCATGCCCCCTCACGGGAGTAATCGCAGCGCTGGGGCCGTGGCGGATGTCGCGGAGGTCGTTGCTGTGGCTCGTGAAGCCATTGCCGCGGCGCCCGAGCTGGAGGCGCTCGACCAATTGCGGGTCCGGTATCTCGGAAAGCAAGGGATTCTCACGGCGCGGCTCAAGAGTCTCGGCCAGTTACCGGCCGCCGATCGCCCACGGGTCGGCAAAGTCATCAACGACGCCAAGCAGTCGCTACAGGACGCCCTGGAGTCGCGGCGCATGAGCTTGGAGGCGGAGGAATTAGAGCGTTCTTTGGAGGCCGAGCGTCTCGACGTCACCCTGGCGGGCAGGGGGCACACGCCGGGGGGGTTGCATCCGATTACCCGCACGCTCGAACGCATCGAGGCTTTTTTTCTGCAAGCCGGCTTCGTTATCGCCGAAGGCCCCGAGATCGAGGACGATTACCATAACTTCGAGGCCCTTAATATACCGGCGCATCATCCAGCGCGGGCGATGCACGACACCTTTTACTTTCCTGGGCACGCGTTACTTCGCACCCATACCTCGCCGGTGCAGATCCGCGTCATGCAGGCAGGCGCGCCGCCGTTTCGGGTGATTGCACCGGGGCGGGTATACCGCTGCGACTCCGATGTCACGCATACGCCGATGTTCCATCAGGTGGAGGGGTTTCTGGTGGACGAGCGTGTGAGCTTCGCGGATCTCAAGGGCATCCTGGTGGAGTTCTCGCGGGCGTTTTTTGAGCGCGCGCTGGCACTGCGGTTTCGCCCCTCCTATTTTCCGTTTACCGAACCCTCCGCCGAAGTGGATGTGCAATGCGTGATGTGCTCCGGTGAGGGATGCCGCGTTTGTGGGGAGACAGGTTGGCTCGAGGTGCTGGGCTGTGGGATGGTCCACCCCAGGGTATTTGAGAACGTGGGTATCGACAGCGAGCGCTACACGGGCTATGCCTTCGGCATGGGCGTTGAGCGGCTTGCCATGTTGCGCTATGGGGTCAATGACCTGCGGCTATTCTTTGAGAATGATCTGCGCTTCTTGGAGCAATTTCGCTAGCGATCCTGCGGCCCGGCGCTTTTCCCAAACATAAAGAAATTCTCTGCGGCGCTGCACTTGCCAGCGCCGACAGGGGCAATGGATCAAAGCTAACCGACCATGAAGTTTAGCGAACAATGGCTTCGTGAATGGGTGGATCCTCCGCTCACCACCGAGGAGCTGGTGGCGCAGCTAACCGGCGCCGGGCTGGAGGTGGCGAGCTGGGGTCCGATGATCGCGGCGTTCGAAGGCGTGCTGGTGGGCGAGGTTTTGGAGGTCGAGCCGCACCCGAGCGCCGATCGGTTGCGCCTTTGCCAAGTCGATATCGGGGCCGACCGTCCGCTTTCCATTGTGTGCGGGGCGCCGAACGTGCGCCCCGGGTTGCGGGCGCCGTTAGCCCGTGTCGGTGCCCGCTTGCCCGATGGAACAACCATCGAGGCGGCCTCGATCCGCGGCATCGCGTCGGCTGGCATGCTTTGTTCGGCCCGAGAGCTGGGGTTCTCGGAGGACGCGACGGGGCTTCTTGAGCTACCGACCGATGCTCCCAGAGGTGCGGATTTGGTGGATTACCTCGGCCTGCGTGACGTGAGCATCGATGTCGATCTCACGCCCAATCGAGGCGATTGCCTCAGCATTGCCGGCATTGCCCGTGAGGTGGGGGTGCTGAATCGGCAACCGGTGCGGGGCATTGCGGTGCCGCCGGTGCCGAGCACGGTCGAGCATCGACTTCCGGTTGTTTTGGATGCCGATCACGATTGCCCGCACTACGTGGGGCGCGTCATTCGCAACGTCGACGTGCGCGTCCCGACGCCGCTCTGGCTGCGCGAGCGACTGCGGCGCAGCGGGGTGCGCAGCCTCGGCGCTGTGGTCGACATTACCAACTACGTGATGTTGGAGCT
>JAGTVB010000058.1 GCA_018224385.1 Gammaproteobacteria bacterium | reverse complement strand
GTGTGCTGTATGTTGATGGCGATGTCACCTTGCCCGCCGCAATTGATTTGACAACAGGAAGTGGTCATGTGCACGCGATTGGGCATGTTCCACGTCTTAAACTCTTCGTGGAGCTCGTCCATCATCGCCTTCACCACGCCGGAGGCGTCGGTTCCCGGAATATCGCAGTGCAACCATCCCTGAGTGTGGGAGATCATGGCAACGGAGTTTCGCGTCCCACCGACGACAAACCCTGCTTGCTCCAAAGCCGCGACTAACGGCTCCACCTTAGTGGCGTCTGCCACCATGAATTCCATGTTGCTGCGGATGGTAAACCGCACGTGCCCGTCGGCGTACTTGTCTCCAATCTCGCAAAGTTTACGCAGCGTAAACACGTCGAGGATGCGCTGTGTTCCCGCCCGCACGGTCCAAATTTCTTCGCCGCTGTGCGCCACGTGGCGCAACACCCCGGGGCGCGGATCCTCGTGGTACTTCCATTGCCCGAAGTTTTTCAACATGACGGGATGCATATACTGAAAACCATCCGGACAGCCGCTTTCAATCGGCGTCCGCTGCTGCATCTGGGCCATACTCCTAACCTCCAAAATTCGCCTGAAATCGCTGTACTTATTCCTGAGGGGTCTCTCCGGCGCGCGGCGATGCCCCCCTTCGTGTCTTCAGGAAACTAACCCCGTACGGCCATCATGCCCCGGCGGCTTGCTTCTCCTCCGCCTTGCGCTGAAACCACTTTTCGGCTTCCTCGTCCCAAGTATCCATACGGACATAGGAACTCTCGCGCGGATGCGCCACCATGTGGGGATCGACCTCAAGGCCAATGCCCTCTAGGAAGTTAACCAGCCCAATACGCTCGATGGTTTCACCGATTCGCTCGTGCTCGAGCGCGTTTTCCGAGAAGAAGTCAATCGTATTCTCAGCCATCTCCACCAGCTGCTCGTAATCCTCTTCCGATTCGAGCTTCATGAACGGCACCACCACCGTACCGAACAAATCACCGATCTTGAGCGTACGCTTGCCACCGATGAGGATGCTAACACCCTTGTCATCGCCTGGGGACAGGGCCTTAGGCATGACGTTGAGGCAGTGCATGCAGCGCACACAATTGCGATTGTCTACCGCGATGGTGTCATCGTCATTGAGCGAAAGCGCATTGGTCGGGCAACGGGTGATCACGTTGTCGATGATATACTTGCGCCCCTTCTTGACGAGATATTCCTTGAAAGCCTCTTGGTCTACTTTCATGTCATCCCGCCACGTGCCGATAACCGCGAAGTCCGCCCTCTCAATGGAATTCACGCAGTCGTTCGGGCAGCCCGAGACTTTGAACTTGAACTTGTAAGGCAGCGCCGGCCGATGCACATCATCGGTAAAATTGTTGACAAGCGTGCGGTGAATCTTGTGTTCGTTGGCGCACGATTGCTCGCACCGGGCCGAGCCCACACACGACATCGATGTGCGCACGCACGGACCGGCACCGCCGAGATCCCACCCGTAATCGTTGATCTCGTCGAAGAAGTGTTGCGTGTTCTCGGTGGTCGTCCCGATAAACATGATGTTGCCGGTCTGGCCATGAAAAGTGACTAAGCCCGACCCCCACTTTTCCCAGCTGTCTGCCAGCTTGCGCAGGATGTCGGTGGTATAGAAGTTGCCCGCGGGCGGCTGCACGCGCAGCGTATGAAACTCTCGCGATTTCGGGAACATTTGACCGACTTCGGAGAAGCGGGGAATGATGCCACCGCCATAGCCATAGACGCTGACCGTGCCACCTTTCCAATACCCCTTACGGGTCTCGTAGGAATGCTCGAGCTGGCCTAGGAGATCATTGGTCATCTCGTTGATGCGCTCGCTCGGGTGATCATCCCGCAGCTTCTTTATCCCTGAAATAAAGCTAGGCCACGGGCCATCCTGGAGCTGATCGAGCATCGGGGTATCATGCTTCTTCATTACCGTATCTCCTTAAAAGCAAATAAATTGGGCTTCGCCTGGTAACCGTCCGTTTGCTTACATGAACCGCTAGCCACGCGCCGCAGTTTCGAAAATGAAATCATTCGCATTCTCAGACTCAGAGCGCGTAGTCTAGGGATTCGACACTATCCTTCCTACCCTCCGAATGGGAGGCCGATGAACGCCCGCTTTATCTCTAATGGGATACAACATCAAAGGCGAAGGTGTAGAGCCCTTACTGCTTTCCGATCGCATCATTGATCGAAATTGATCGAAGAGAATGTATCAAAACCTGGCGCGTGCTGGCAGCGTCGCGCGCCGGCTCGAAATCCTCAGACACTCTCCGGTACACTGCGCTTCACGCGCCCCGTCCCCGGGACTCGCCCTTGCAGGGCAAGCCTGCGGCTGTACAGAATCGTTTTCAACAATTTCGTACCGCAAATCCTTTAGTAATTCAGACTATTCTAAAATACAGTATCATAGAACTTTAACCCTGTGAACAGGCTTGCGGATCACGCATGGTACCGATATCGAGCACTCAGCGCTCAGCGCAGACAACGGCAAGCGAAACTCCCTTTCGTTTGACCAACCACACCGCCTATGCGCGCTGGCGCACGGAGAAGCTCCGCGACTACCCGCCAACGCCCCAGCCGTTGCAGATCGACATCGCCGATCCCTATGCCCTTACCTCGGCGGAACACGAGTCGCTGACCGCGATTTGCCGCAAAGCCAACATGGCGGTGTACCGTCTTGGCAGTTCCGCACACCACAGCAAACGCATGGTGCGCGCTCTGGGACGACAGCTCGGGCTGATTCGGCTCGATCAAAACCTATGCGCCGACGAAGACGGTATCGCGGCGATCCGCGTTGTTGCAGAAGGTAGGCCCCACGAATACATTCCTTATTCCGATCGGGCCCTTAACTGGCATACGGACGGATACTACAATGATCAGGCGCATCAAGTTGGCGCCATAATCATGCACTGCGTCTGCGATGCGGCCATCGGCGGCGCCAATGCGTTGTTGGACCCGGAAATTCTGTACATCCTTATTCGGGACGAAAATCCAGAGTACTTGGCCGCCCTAAGCGCAGCCGATGCCATGACCATTCCGGGCCACAGTGACAACGGTCGTCTGTTGCGACCGGAGCGATCGGGACCGGTGTTCTCAGTCAATGACCAAGATGGAACCCTGCACATGCGCTATACGGCGCGTACCCGTTCCATCCGCTGGCGCAACGATGCGCTTACCCGCAAGGCGATCGGGTTCTTGGAGGAATTACTCGCAAGCGATTTGCCCTACATGCGGCGGGTGCGTCTTAACCCGGGCGAGGGAATCATCTGCAACAATGTATTACACACGCGGGAAGCCTTCTCCGATGATAAAGCAGGAGGCAAAGAGCGCGTCGTTCTTCGAGCGCGCTATTTCGATCGCATCGGGCAGCCCCGTCTGTAGCGCGAGAGTAGCCACGAGCACAGCCCGTCAAATCGCGCTATGCGACTTACCCATAGGCCGCCGCGCTCCCGAGCGGTACGTGAGGGATCTGAAAAATGCTTAATCTAAGTGAAATCCTGCTGAAACGACCGGACATGACCTCGTTTTCGGAGTTGATCGAAGCCGTGCGCGAGGGTGCCAGGGCAGAGCGATTCTTTCGCATGGACATCAAGCCCCCCTTCCCCGACACGCCAGAGAACTGGGAGGATCGATTAGAGAGCGCTTTCAATGGCTATCTGAGCTCTCCGACAAGCGCATTGCCAAGCACGTTTGCAACGTCGCAAAAATTTAGGTAAGAAATTAGGGGGCCGACGGATCTACTCAACGCGCGGGACACCAACGCAATGAACTATCTTAAACCGGACTCGGCAATTCCGAGCCAGGAGCTGGCGTCCGATTTTCAGGAGTCGAAAGCACTGCTGGAATCGCGCCTGACGGCACTGCGCGAACGATCAATGGCGCCAGAGTCACAGGCACCGCTGTCTCAAGCCCTACTTCAGTTGGAAATTGCGCGGGTTCTGATGGACCTGGAGAGAGGCAACGAAGCGTGGGGGCCAGCACGAGAGGCATTTGATCGCTTGATTGGCTTGGAGCAGTGGGAACACGCAACCCAGGCGAGCGAAATCTTGTTCTTGACCGATCAACCGGATTCCCTGGTGGCCCTCGGTCATGCCATTTGGCTGTCGGTGACCTATCCCGTTAACCCGGAACTGACGGTAGCCATGCTTCAGCACGTCGTGCATGAAACGCCAAAGGATGCCGATGGCGCGGCGGTGGCGGCCGCTGCCGCTCATTACATCGTGGCGCTGCGCGCGCAAGACAAGGAGCGGGAAAATCTCGGCTTCTTCACCAGTCGCATGCTGGCAACCGTTGCTCGCCAACACAGCAAGGTGAACCAACAGCCGGAGTTTGACGCTTGGGTGAAGCGCTTGGAGCTCGACGATCCGGCCAAGTTCCTCGTGCGGTTGCGCAACGTGGTCGACGTGCTGGTCCAAGACCAGTGGTGGTTCGATCGCAGGGCGTTACAAGAAAAGTTACCGGTGAACTAACGATGTTCTGGCAAGAAGACGCGCCGCCCGTGGCACCCGAGGTTGCCCATGACGTTGTCGATGTGTCGTTTCGCATCGACTGTCGAATGTTGCCGTTGGATCACGCCCACGCCCTGTCCGCGGCGATCCTGACACAACTCCCCTGGTTAAGCGACGAGGAGCGTGCCGGCATTCATGTTATCCACGGCGCGGCCTCCGGCAATGGCTGGATGCGCCCCGAGGATTCCGGACAAGCGCTCCTGCACCTCTCCCGGCGCGCTCGGTTGACGTTGCGCGTCCCGGCACACCGCATCGATGATGCCGCTCGGCTGAGCGGCGCAACGCTCGACATAGCCGGCCACGCACTGCAGGTGCAACTACCGAGCGTACGGTCCTTGAACCCGATTGAGACGCTGTTTGCCCGCTATGTCATCACCGCCGAGAACCAGGACGAACTGCACTTCGTGGAATATGCTGCGGACCAGCTTGCGGGTATGGGTGTACGCGTGCGCAAGCTGCTCTGTGGGATCGCCCATGTCATCACCACCCCCACAGAGAACATCTTCACCCGCAGTGTGATGGTGGCGGGCCTCAATCCGGAAGAATCGGTACGATTGCAGCAACAAGGGCTGGGCCCGGGACGCACCATCGGCTGTGGGCTGTTCATCCCCCACAAGGGGATTGAGCCGGTGGGGAGCAAAGCCCAACATTAGGTTCCCAGGGTCTGATAAAATGATAACTGTCGACGTCGAGGAGGTCACTCATGAAGCTGGTTGTGGACGGGAAGGAACTGGAACTCACCGAAACCGGTTTCCTCGTCAACCTGGATGAATGGAATGAAGCGGTAGCCGAAGCTCTTGCACAACAAGACGGCCTCGAGCTCCAGCACCGCCACTGGGACGTTGTTAATTATCTGCGCGATGAATATTTCAACAATCACGAAAATCAGCCAAACACCCGCACGATGGTCAAGGCGATGGGTCAGCTGTGGGGGGAAAAGGTTGATACCAAGACCCTCTTCGATCTGTTTCCAGGCAACCCGAGCAAACAAGCGGGCCGCGTGGCCGGACTCCCGGAAAGCCGCCGAAAGGGCGGTTATTAGCGCGCGCGTGCGAGCGTCTGGCGGCGGCTTAGGGTGGTGTCGACACGTTTCGCCGTCGCCCGTCATCATGCCCTGAGAAGGTATTTGAAAAACCAGGCGCTGGTCATTGCCGCGGTGCGCGGCGGCAATCTCCGGGTACTCCCGTGTACCCTGCGGTTGCGCGCCGCCGTGCACCTTGCGCGTGCGGCGCTCACGACCTTTTGGATCAGCTTCTGAGCCCCTGCGCAAAGCGCCGCCGCCCGCGAGGGCCACTAAACGATGCACGTTGTTCTCGTCAGTCCCTATGAGCTCGGTCGCCAACCCTTCAGCCTGGCAGAACCGGCCGCCTGGTTAAGGCGCTCGGGTTTTCAGGTCACCTGCATCGACTTGTCGTTGCAAAGACTCGATGGCGAAGCCCTGCGGGAAGCCCGGTTGGTTGCCATTTCCCTGGGCATGCACACCGCCACGCGGATTGCTGTCGAAGCGCTTCCACGCATCCGGGTATTGGCTCCGCAGGCCCACCTGTGCGCCTATGGCCTGTATGCTCCGGTCAACGAAACGTTGCTGCGAACCCTCGGGATTGGCACGGTTCTTGGCGGGGAATTCGAGCCGGCTTTGCTGGTGACGGCGCAACGGATCGACGCAGGCGGCACCGTGCCAACATTCCAGCCCACTGTGCATCGCAGCAAAATAGCCTTTATCAAACCCGACCGCTCAGGATTGCCCGCGCTGCGGCGCTATGCGCAACTCCGGCTGCCGGACGGGCAGTGCAAAGTAGTGGGTTTCACCGAGGCGAGCCGCGGCTGCAAGCACCTTTGCCGGCACTGCCCGGTGGTCCCTGTTTATGAAGGCCGCTTTCGCGTCGTCCCGGCGCAGGTGGTGCTCGCCGATATCCGTGAGCAGGTCGCCCAGGGCGCGGAGCACATATCCTTTGGCGATCCCGATTTTATGAATGGTCCAACCCATGCCTTGCGAATCCTCAGTGCGCTGCACCAGGAATTTCCCGAGGTAACCTTCGACGCCACGATTAAGATCGAGCATATCGTCGGTCTGGGGGAGCGGCTGGCGGGATTGCAGGAGGCCGGATGTTTGTTTATCACCTCAGCCGTCGAAGCGGTGGACGATGAGATTCTGTTGCACCTGCGCAAGGGGCACACCGATCGGGACTTCGAGGTGGCGGTGGCGCTGATGCACCGGCTCGGCATTGCACTGGCCCCGACGTTCGTCCCATTCACCCCTTGGACCACGGTCGAGGGCTACATCGAGCTGCTGCGGCGGCTGGTCGAGCTCAAGCTGGTCGAGAGCGTTCCCCCTGTTCAGCTTAGCATTCGTCTCTTGGTGCCCGAAGGGTCGCATCTACTCCAGTTGCCCGGTTTCCGCGGGCTCGTCGACCCCTTCGACCCGAGACTGCTCGGTTACCCTTGGCGACATCGTGATCCGCGTCTAGACCTGTTGCAGCGGGAGGTCCAAGCGTTGGTGGCGCGAGCGGATGAATTGGGCATGCCGCGGCGCGCTATCTTTAGCCGCATTTGGGCCATGGCCCATGAGACCCTCGGTGGGGTCCCCCCCGATCTACCCGATCACCTGGGAGACCCTATTCCACACCTCACCGAACCATGGTACTGCTGCGCTGAGCCTACTGAACAGCAGCTGCAGGTTATTTAGACTTCCGCCCAGAGGCGGACCAGGTTGACATAGCAGTGGTCCACTTTGGCCGTCACCAACGCCGCGGGCATCGCCCGGCGCAATGTTTCCCGCACCGTGTCCAGCTCATAGAGTAGCTCCCGCTTGGCAGCGTCCCGCACGAGACTCTGGCTCCAGGCAACCGCCACGAGGCGCTCACCGCGGGTCACCTCGGCCACATGATGCAGGCTGGAAGCGGGATAAATGACCGCATCGCCAGCGGCAAGCTTCACCGCCTTGTCACCAAACGCGGTGCGGATGACCAATTCGCCGCCTTCGTAATCCGCCACATCATTCAGAAAGACTGTGATGGCAATGTCGGAGCGGTAGCGCTCCCGTTCTCCCATCACCGGGTCATCAACGTGATCGCCGTACGCCATGCCCTCGCTGTAGCGAGCAAAAAAAGCTCCCGACATGCGGTATGGCAAGGCAGCGCTACGAAAGGTTGGATGGCGATAGAGGCTGCCCAGCACCATGCTGTTAAGCCGTTTTAGCTCGGCCGTTTGGGGATCCAGCTCGCGGTTGCGCTTTACCCGCCCTGCGGTGATGCCCGCCGATTGCCTCCCATCCACAAAGCGCCCATTGGCAAGTAGCTGACGGATAACGGCCAATTGCTGGGCATCCACGACGCTGGCGATTTCCAGAAGCAAAACAACCTCCCCCAGGCATCGATCAGGCAAACACCACCCACGTCGTGGCGATGTATTTCACTCCCTTTTCCAGGGTCACGCCGCGATGCTGGTGCGTCCAGAAGGGCGGGAACAGCAGCAACTTACCTTCGCTCGGCTTAACTTTTACATCTTGGTAAAGAAATTCCGTCTCCCCCCCGGGACTTTCGACATCGTTCAAGTACCAGATTGCCACCAGTTGCCGCTGACTGAACTCGTGGCTGCCGCCGTCAATATGCCAGTGATAATACTCTCCAGGGAGGGTGCGCTGCATGACATAGCCCATGTCCTTGAAGCGCCCCTGGAAATACGGATAGCGATGACGAAACGCTCCGATGGCGCGCGCCATAGAAGCAAACAGCATGGCATCGATGTCCTTCCAGTCTGCCTTGCCGCTCATGGTGAGATCGGTGGACTTCTTGATAGAGCGCTCTTTCCATTGGCGTTGACCGACCAGCCCTTGGTATTGCTGCTCCGTACACGTCTCAAAGCGGCGGATCATCTCTCGACAGACCTCCCGCGGGAGCCCGTCTCGCACCTCGAAAATAAAACTCAAAGGTCGCAACTCGTCGATAGCCACGGGGTGTGGACTGTGCGGGTGCCGTAGTGACTTCATGACTTATAGCGGCTCTTATTTGGCTCGGTAACAAGGCGTCATTTTGAGCGATTATTCGGCCATCGTCATCGTTTTGTCAGCGTCGCCAAGTAACCAGGGGAAGCGTGCCGAGATGTGCAGGCAGCCCCGCTGCTGGCTACCCGGGTGCGTCCGGCAGCGATGCCGGACTCAAAGCCTATACGGATGTATTCACGGCGCCCCGTGAGGCCGGCAGCAGGGTGGTCACACCGGCGAACAAAAGTGCCGAAACGATGACGATGGCGCCTCATCGGCGCGTGGGCAAGCCAACCAAATCCTCAATGGCGCGCGCCAGCCGCGGCGCGTCCTCCCGGTGAAGCTCAAGCATGGCTGCCGATAACGCACTGAAGTGCTCGCTGCCCCACTGCAATACCGCCTGTAGAGGAGAAAGCGTGCCCTCACTCACCCACTGCTCATAGGCGGCGAGCGCTTCAGGAAACAATTGCCGGCGCATGCCCCGCAAGCCCGCAAAATAGAAATGCACCGGCGGCGCCCCTCCCGAGTCCAGCAACCTTGGCAAAGTCATCAGACAATCCGCCATGTGGTCGCGCACCGCGCGCGCCACCAGCTCTGCGGGAGAGCCCGCCACGGTCACCAACATCTGCTCCCAGGCCTCGCCGAGCCGCTGCGCCGCCAGGGCCTCACCCATTTCGTGGAGCACCACCGTGGTGACTTGATCTTCGGTGATGCGCTCCAGCGCCGCTTGCGGATCACGATCGAAGGCGTAGTCCTTGAGGGCACGGGTCATCGGCCCCTCGTGTCGCGTCCACTGCCACTCTTCGATGAGCTCCCAGATAGAACGGCGCAGCGATTCACGGCGCACGAAAACCTGCTTTCCTTGTATCATGGCAGGCGGTGCCGTCAGATCACGTGCGTACTCACACGAGGAAACATAAACCATCAGGTCGTCGCGCGGCTCGACGAACAGCAGCCGGCCGAGGAAGAAATGCGGCTTGCCGCCCCCGCCATAGCCGCCGCTGTACACGAATCCCTGGGGAATCAAAGCGCGATTGATGGATTCGTTGTCGAAGGGATCGTAACAATTGGAGTCCACGGGAAGACAGCCGTAATCTTCACAAGCCAAGGATTCCCATAGTTGTTCTCGATGCTCCACCCACGCCCCCACCGCGTCACCTGAGAGGGCGTCGGTGAGGGCGTAACCCTGATGCCATCGGAAGTATTCACGCATCTTCAGCAGATAAGTGCACAGCGTGTAATTGCCTGCAAACAAGGCATCCGACACATCGCAGTTGCGCTGCACCGCGGCCCGTAAATGCTCTAGATTCTCAACCATTGGCGGCAAACCCGTAAATCATCCACTCGACCCGGTTGCATCAGATTTAGAAACTTAGGAAAATACTAAAGTATTGTCAACAGTGGCAAAGATGGCGTGCACGAGCTTGATTACGCCGACGTCGGCCAAACCGTTAGGGCGTGGGCGGCCTACCACCGAAAGGCCACCGCCCCACCAGGAATTTCTCAGGGGGAAAATGCTAGGGTGGCTATCCGAATCAAGAGTACTTGGCATCACTCGCAGCGCAACAAGCCTTCGCAAAAATCCCTTGAGGACAACGCCAATGCGCTCGCATTCATCACCTGGCGCCTGTCTCTAGAGGGGGCGAAAAAACTCCACGGTGAGGGCTTTAATTACCTGACCGATAAAGAGCGCGTCGGTGTCATCAGCGAATTCGTGGCCTTCCTGGTGCACTCAGCCGATCGCCTCGTGTACGGGCCGCTCGACGACGAAGACCGGGAACGTTTCATCAACGCCTTTGCTCAGCAACTCGCCAACCAGATGCAGGATAACTTGGTCGACATTGCCGGACCGGGTAACTACCGCCGGGCGTTCATTGCGCTGCTGAACGAACGCTTGGCAGGTTATGCCACGCAAACGTTTCGTAATGGCGAACCGGGTTACGATTTTCTGCGCTACTTCGGATCCCAGGTACTGAAAATCATGGGAGAGGATCAGACCAACCGCTGGGTGATCGATCAAATCATGGACATCCAGGCACCGGAAACGTTCAAACAACTGAAAAAAAGCATGGCGAACTTGTTTGTTTCCATGCAATAGCGCCCTTTCCAATTCTCAAGTGGGCCGCTCGCCGAGGCGCAGGGATCCCCCCCAGAACTAATCCGGGGTAATGTCCTGCTCGAACAGGCGCTGCTGGGGCAGCCCATGCGCCAACAGCGGTCGCTTCGCCGCCGCCCGGAAAGCCCTTGGGCCAATGAGGTAACAGTCGAACGTGCTCAGATCGGGATAATTTTCGACGATCGCGCGCCCCACCTCCCCTGATACGCGCGGTGCCTCGCTGAGCACATTGGCGCCGGTCGCCCCACCGCCCGCTGGCGCAGCGTCGGCGGCGGCCACCAGTGGCGTATAGGAAAACGCATCCAAGGCATCGGCCCAAGCGCGGCATTGGTTGTCGAGATAGTGCTCTTCCGGGCGCGCTGCATACCAATAGAGATGCATCGACTGCGGCAGATCGATGTTGAGGGCATGCTCGATGAGGCTGCTCGCCGCTCCAAATCCTACGTCATTGGCAACAAAAATAATGGGCCGCGTCGATTCCTCATCCAGGCTGAAGCGTCCCCAGGGTCCCTCCAGGTGCACGGAATCAGCCCGCTTCGAGTGACGAAAGACCCACTCGCTAAAGGCATCTCCGGGTCGATAGCGCAAGTGAAACCGCAGGTGCATACCATCGCAAGGGCAGCTGGCTATCGGCACGCGTGCAGCGCCGATCCCCTCACGTTTGAGGATCAGCTGCTGGCCCGGCAGAAAGCGCAGCACTTGCGAACGCGGCGTTCGCAGACTGAGCACGGCTAACCCGGCGCCGAATGATTCAAGCTTGTGTACCCGCGCCGTGATGGACTGAATCGGAATCTCGCCGATGCGCGCCTGCTCGGCATAAATGCTTACCCCGTTGCCCTGCGGCGCCACGCAGCAAAGAAGGCAAAAACCTGCTTGGCGCTCCGCCGCACTGAGGACGTAGTCGTGAAAATGGATCTCTCGAACGTCGCCCGCCGTCACCCGCGCCTTACACTTCCCGCAACTGCCATTGGTGCAGCCGTAATCGAGGGCCAAGCCCGCCCGAAGCGCGGCCTCAAGGATGGTCTCGGTCGTTGCTACCGTCAGGACATGACCGCTCGGTTGGATAGTGACCGTAGATGACATCTGCAAACACCAGCTGGTTAAGACCCGCCCTGCCCCTGAAGCTGGCGCAGGTACGCAAACAAATGGCAGGTCACGGATTCCAGCTTGCGCCGCATCAGGCTGCCAATGGCGGTCGTGCGCGAAAACACCGGGCGTACGGCCGGATAGCCAAGGCGGGCCAGGACCAGCATCCCTTCGAGATCCGCCCGGCACTCGGGGCAACACTGAAGAACCTGCCGCAGCGCCGCCTGCTGCTTCGTCCCGATGTCGCCATCATCCACACAGAAGCGCGCCGCCTGCCGCATCAACGTCTCCATATCCGCTTCAGGCTCATCGTCCATGCGAACCGATTGGAAATAACTTGCGATGGCTTGGAACAGCAGCAATACGATGTCCTGGTCGGCGGGTTTACGCAACACCTGCTCCGCGGCATACAAAAAGGATTGCCCGCTGGCGGACCAAACCCGCACCAGCTGTTGGGCAAAAGGATTTGACGCGGCCAGCAAAGGCTCTATCCGCGCCGCGCTCGGCTGCACACCGGGTCGGGGCCCCCGAGGTTGCGGGAGATCGTCCGGGCAGGCCAGTAGAAATCCCACCTGGTAAGTGGTCTTGTGCTTTGCCTTGTTCCAGATCCCGTGACGTACCTCTGGACTGATAAGCGGCGGTTGTTGAAGAACCAGCCGCACCGTCTCCACCGTCGTGGACGGCTCAGTTTCGAACGGCAGATAATCGAGCAAATACTCCGCCAATACCGGGCCCAGGGTACTGTTGACTACCGCTGTTCGGCGCAACATGCTGCGCGCGTTTTCCGCCGAGGGCTCGGCCCACCAGGCGTGCCTTGCCAATATCTCGGTCAGTCCCCGCGCATGCACCACGGCTGAGACCGCCTCCGGCTCGCCCAGTTTCAGGAGCTGCGTCAGGCTTTCGTCACGCGCCTGCCCCATCCGCGTCCAACGTTTGAGATACACCGGATAGCCGCCCGGGGATCCCAGCACATGGCCGGAGATGGTTTCACGCACTAACCGCAGGTAGTGATCGTTGCGCCCGCTCGGCTTGAGCTTGATCTGGGCTTCACCGCGCTCGCATAAGCCATACACGGTCATAGCCGACTCGTCGATGCGGATCGCATGAACCTCGCCAGCCAACAGCACATTGAGTCGCAGGGCGTCTTCTCGAGACAGCTCCATCCTCACCTTCCGTCAGAGCTCGTGAATGAACCTGCTGCGCCTCCCGAGAGCGGCGTTGGATGGTGCGCTGCTCGCGCCCATCAGTTGCGCTCTCTCGTCGCTGGACGCCATGCGCCGCGCCCTCTGGGCGCGCTTCGATTTCTTCCCCAGTGCTCAGTTGAGCTGAACGCGCTGTCCCCAGGGCACCGGCCGCTTTCCCTTCACCAGCCAGAGCACCGGGTACGGCGGCGCTCTGGCGGGAAATTCTCCGGCTCCATCGGTGAAGTAGAGCAGCAGGTCGGGTGCGCGGTCGCGTTCGTTGATCCAGTCGAAAACCGGCGAAAACCGCGTGCCTCCGCCTCCCTGGATTGCGTCGCTGAAGTGGCATTCCTCCCACGGTTCGAACACCCAAGGTGAGCCTTCGGCAAGCTCAGCGTCGCAAGCCAGCAAGGTGATGCGGGCGCGCATCTGGCCTTTGATAGCGTCGACCTCGCCAAGAAACTCGGTCAGCTCCTGCTCACTGATGGAGCCGCTAGTATCGACGGCCACGACCACGTCAAGCTCTGCGCTTCTCAGGCTTGGGAGGATCGCGGCACCTTCCCGGCGCGACGGACGGGTGTAGCTAAAGTCATCCCGTCCTGCGGCGCGCACGTAATGCGCCAGCAGCATGCGCCAGGGGAGTCTTGGCTGCAAGAGATGGTCGACCAGGCGTGCCATCTCCCCTCCGAGCTTGCCGGCCTGCATCGCCTGCTGGGCGGCCGCTGCAAGCCGCTGCTGCCACTGGATTGCCAACGACTCGCGTTCGCCCTCGCTCAGTGGCGGCGGCTGCGCTGCGCCCCCGGCCTCAGGATGGACCGCCGCATCGGCCCGCGGCTGTTCACCCTCGGAGCCGGAATCACCTGATCCGCCTGCCGATGGTGGTCCGTGCGGGTGTGCGGTGTCCGGCGCGGCGCCGCTGCCGCTGCTCTCCTGCGCATCATAAATATGCCGGTCCATCGGCTGCTCGGCATTGTTCTCGTCGATGTAAGGATAAATTTCCTCTGCCGTCATGCCATCGAAACTTTGCTCCCAGAGCGTCCCTGGAGGTTGCGCAAAGCCTTCCTTGATCAATAGCGGATTGATCGCATAATCACAGGCAACGTCCCAGCGGGATTTGACGCGGTGCTGGCGCCGCGCGAAGTGCGACAGGGCACAGTGAAGCGCTTCGTGGGCCAGCACGAACTCGGTCTGAGCGAGACTGAGCGCCTCGATGTATTGTGGATTGTAATAGAAGCAGCGGGCGTCGGTGGCAGTCGTAGGGCACCACTTCGGATCCGCCGCCTTGGTTGGCAGACGCAACACCAGCGCCCCCAGGAAGGGTTTATCGAGAATCAGCCGGGTACGCGCCGCGGATAATTTGGTTACGAGGTTGTCGGCGTGGTCATCACTCATAGAAAATCAGTCGCCGTTGCGAAGCGGTTATAAAAACGACGGCGCTCGGGACATTCTTGAGATCGCTTTCACGAGGCTAATCTGCGTACAGCATGACGTCGGCAACAGCGTTTGCCCACTGGCCGAATTCAGGCAGGCTGAAGAGCGTCTGTCCCACTGCCTGGTGCATGTCGGACACCAGCATCACGCCCATTTCGCGCGGCCTCAAGCGTTTCGCGAAATTCAGGATGTTACCGTGGACGATCGGCGCCTCCGGGGTGTCCTTGGCGCGAATGGCACGCCCCACCAGGGCACTCGCAATAGCGTATTGCAGATCAATCTCCCCCGGAATCGGCACATCCTCCCCGCGAACGACGGCATCCAGGTCGGGCATGCGGTCCAAATTGCTGATGAAGGCATGGAGTTCGATCCCGGCCGCCGGCCCTACACAAGCCTGCAACGTTCCGAGCAGCACCTCAGCATGATCGGAAAATTTTTGCAGCGCCCGGTGGGCAAACTCCCAGGAGCGAGGTGACGGAAAAGCCACCGGATTGTGCGCCGGGTCAAATTCGAACAGCAGCTCCGGGCGAAAACGCAAGAAGCCGATGATGCGCTCGTCGATGCCGCTGGCATAGGCCCAGGCGACCCAATCGTCGAGATTGACTTCAAACTCAAAATGAGCGAAACGATTGGCGAGCGGCGCCGGCATCGTATAGGTCACCCCTCGGTCACCTTGGCGATTTCCGGCCGCAAAAATGGCCCATCGACCGGGAATCGCATAGGCGCCAAGACGCCGATCCAAGATCAGCTGATAGGCTGCGGCGGAAACCGTGGGCGGCGCCGAAGTGATCTCGTCCAAGAATAACAGGCCGGTTGGACCATGGCGTCTGGCGTCAGGCAGCATCGAGGGTACCGCCCAGTCCACGTGCTCACCGACGCGAAAGGGAATGCCCCGCAGGTCGCTCGGCTCGAGCTGCGACAAGCGTATATCGATGATGGGTACCCCGTAACGCGCCGCCACCTGGGCGATGACCTGGGATTTACCCACACCCGGCGGTCCCCAGATCATGACTGGGGTATGGTGCCCCGCGTCAGTGCTGGAAAACTCCTGATCCAATACGGTACGCAGATGATATGGGCGCATAACTCACTCGCTTGGCAAAACTACTCCCAACCCTGACCTCATCGCGCACGCACCGCCCCAGCCCCTGTATTTGTGATAGGGTACATTATTACTTGCTGATAGACTAATGGGTATGGATAATAAACAAACTCTTATAAACCGGTGGGGCGGACCTGTCTTTTGAGGTGGCAGAAATGGACATGAAGACCTATTACGAGGCCGTCGACAAGATGGAAAAAAGCGGCGTGGACCAGGAATACATCCAAGGCTGGATAGGAGGTTACCTGCAGAATCCGAAACGCGAAGAGCAGCGGATCACGGAAGCCTATGAGGCGGGCTACGAAGCGGGTGAAAATCGCGACAGCTCCAGTTTCGAGGAGTGGGTAAGAAAGTGAAATCGCCATCGGGTCGGCACTCTGCGCAGCGTCGAAGGCGCCGGTCCAGCGTTTGAAACATTCGTTCAAGTCACAAGTCAAGGGTAGCGGTCGATCGTCCGCCGGGTTTTTTTCCCCTGCCCGCGTGTCGACCACCAAGCTCGGACAATTAATAATCGCTCCCAAACGACCGATCGGTAATAACAATGCGGCCCTGCACCGGGCGCAATGGGTCAGTCGGGAGGACGGCAGGCGCACAAGACGATACCGCCGGCATGGGTGAGAGGGTGATGATCGACGATTGCGACGCGCGGGAAAGTCCTTGAACGCTGGACCAACGGCGCGGCTCAGAGCGCGCTGCCTGGCGGTAAGCAGGGTCAGTAGCCCGTGGTGCATGTGTGGTTCACTGAACAAGAATACAGCGCATTTATTGAAACCAACGCCGTAACTCCGACCTTTGGCGGGTATTATGGGCTGGTTCTGCAGAGGGAGTTCGTGATGAGTCTTTTGGAGCAAACAGTCGAAGTGGTCAAGCAATGGGGGCCACAGCGCGACGACGAGCGAAAGCAGTGCCTTGCGTTGCTGCAGCAACTCACCGAGAACATGGGTGCAGCGATTAAAATTTGGGAGGAACTGCAAAACGAGGCGCCGGTAAGCGACAATAAGTTTACCGTGTTGCTGTCGATTGGCGCAGAGCGATCAAAGGCCCTGTACCGCATCTACCAAGACCAGAGGGATGCGGGTGGTCAACTCAGCTCGCTAACCGGAACCCCGCTACGCGACACGCTGGGCCTGAGTGATGAGATCGATGTGGTGCAGGCGTACGGTCAATTGAAGGCCGATGAGACCATTGCGGACAAGGCTCAAGCGGCAATCGCAACCATGAAAGAGCGCCAAAAGCACATCGACGCAGCCATCGCAAGGTTAGCCGGATAGGCGCTTCTCATCCCGCCCCGCATACCATGGTGGGCTTGGGCGTCAAGTCGAACAGACGCGGCAATGGGGCCGGAGACTAACTCGTAACGGTCGACTCGCTTCATGATGCGAGAAGCTTATGCGACTGCCGTCGGAGCACAACGACTCGATAAGTGGCTATGGGCCGCACGCTTCTTTAAGACTCGAAGCCTTGCCGCTGTGGCCATCGCGGGCGGAAAAGTGCAGGTGGCAAACCAGCGGGTGAAACCTGCCAGGCTGGTTCGAACCGGGGATCGGATCAGCATTCGGAAAGGGGAATTGCTGTGGGAGGTCACCGTGCAGGGCCTCTCTAAAGAGCGTCGGCCTGCATCAGAGGCCGTGCTACTCTATGAGGAAACGCCGGAGAGTAGGGCTTATCGCGCCCAGCAGGCGCAGCAACGCCGGCCGCTGGCAGTGCAGCGCACGCCGGGCACAGGCCGACCGACTAAGCGGGACCGCCGCAAGCTCACAGAACTGCAGGGGCGGTAGCAGCCGATCCGCAACCCTGCCGGGCCGGCCCAGGTAAGTGAGCGAAGGCGTCCGTGGCGCTTTGATGAAAACAATGCGGTCAACGCCATGGTTGGCGACCTTTTCTTCCGAAACCCGCAAGGCGGCTCTCGACGGCAGGTGTTCGCATGAACGAAGACGAATACAAAGGCGCCTATCAAGCAATTAACGAGCGCGCCTGCCCCTTTGAAAAGGCCATCCTTAGCCGCCAGTGTGGCTGTCAGCATGTGCAACGCCTGCAAATCGCTGATCGCGAGGCGGCGGGCTGCCGCTCTCCGGCGGCGCCGGCGGTATGCCAGGAGTTGCTGAGGCTGCTGCGCACCAATGCTCAATTCGCTCTCGGCATGGCGACTTCGCCGGGGGCCTTACCCCACGGAAAAGAAATGAAGGTCCAGGTGGGCGGGCTGCTCGGTCTTCAGCAATTAGTAGCTGAGACGGCTGACATGAGAGACGTTGAGAATGTCTATGCCCTCATTCGGGCCGCAAAAAAAATCCATGGGAGGCTGGAATCACTCCCCTTTTCCCAGATTATGCGCTCCATCGCGAGCTATCGAGGGCGGCGCCGGACGCGCTCTCGAAAGCGCTGACCTTCGTCTCGCAACCGCAAAGCGCCCCTGGGGCACCTCTCTTTGACGACGGTACGCCCGCTAGGGCGAGCGCAGGACTTCTTTGGCGTCTTACACGGCTTGTTACAAGCCCAGCGCCACGTCCGCGGAATTATTCTTTACGCTCAATAGTGTTTGTGATCGCGCCGTCGCGGGCCCGCTCGCTGGACCACCACGCCTTTAATGGCGGCGAGCCCGGAAGGCAGCTCAATAACCGGGTAGCGATCGTTGAGCGGCGCAAGATGATAGCCTTCGAGTACTTTTTTCAACTGCCGAAAAATATGGCCATCGCCATGCTCGGCAATCACATAGACGTCATGCTTAACCAGCCCGGTCGGATCAACGATGATAATGCAGCCGGCCTTGAATTCCGGCTCCATGCTGTCATCGGTCACCCTCAATGCGAAAGGCTCGGCTTCGACGCACGTTGTCGGCTCGGTTACCGTTCCCACCTCGCTCACTCGCACAACAATTTGACTCGCATGTCCTGGCTGAGATCCTGTTGACCAGGCTGATCGTACCAAACGCCCTCTGATCTGTCAGCCCTGGTCCCGTTCCAGGAATAGGGCGGCGGTCTCGTCAGCCGTGGGGAGAGGCCCCCGGCGTTCCCGCCCTTGCTGCTGCAACGCCCACATCTGTGCATAGGGGCCGCCTGCCGCAAGCAAGGCGCCATGGGATCCTCGTTCGACGATACGTCCGGCGTCCATAACCAGGATCTCGTCGGCATCGATGATGGTGGAGAGCCGGTGCGCGATGACCAAGGTGGGATGGTGGGCGGCCACCTCCGCTAGCGCCGCCAAGATCGCCTGTTCGGATTTTGAATCAAGCGCCGAGGTCGCCTCGTCAAAGACCAAAACCGCCGGCTTCTTTAAAATAACGCGAGCGATTGCGATGCGTTGCTTTTCGCCTCCGGAAAGCTTCAATCCGCGTTCACCGACAACGGTGTCGTAACCTTCAGGCAAGGTTTCAATGAAGTGGTGAACGTGAGCAAGACGGGCTGCGCCTATCACCTCCTCGAGCCCCGCCTCGGGATGAGCGTAGGCAATGTTATAGTAAATCGATGCATTAAACAGCACCGTGTCCTGGGGGACGATACCGATGGCGGCACGAAGGCTGGACTGAGTGACGTCGCGGATATCCTGCCCATTGAGCACGATCCTCCCTTCGGTTACGTCGTAGAAGCGAAACAGCAAACGCGCCAGCGTGGACTTGCCTGCACCGCTGGCCCCCACAACAGCGACCTTTTGCCCTGGCGAGACCGTAAAGCTCACCCGGTGCAAAATGGGACGATTGCGATGATACGCAAAGCTCACCTTGTCAAATGCCACCTCGCCGCGTCCGGCGTCCAATTCGAGCGCGTCCTGGCCGTCTTGGACTTCTGCGCGCTTCTCCAACAGCCGCAACATCAGGTCCATGTCGGCAAGAGCGTACTTGACCTGGCGGTAGACGATGCCAAGGAAATTGAGGGGAATAAACAACTGCAGCAGAAAAGCATTGACCATCACCAAGTCGCCGATGGTCAACCGCCCTTCCACCACCCCCTGGCTGGCAAACACCATGAGTAGGGTAACCCCGACGGCGATGATCGCACCCTGACCGAAGTTGAGCGCGGACATCGAGGTTTGACTCTTGACGGCGGACTGCTCCCAGCGCGCCAGGGTCTGATCATAGCGGTCCGCTTCGAAGCGCTCGTTATTGAAATACTTAACGGTCTCATAATTTACCAGGCTGTCGACGGCTTGGGTGTTGGCCCGCGAATCGAGGGCATTCATGGTGTGCCGAAAATGCATCCGCCATTCCGTCAGGGCGAAGGTAAAGGCCACGTATGTCGCCACCGTTCCAAAGATGACGACGGTGAACGCCGGTTCATAATTTATTAACAAGATGCTGGCCACGAGCGCGAATTCCGCCGCCGTTGGCAGGATGTTGAAGACCAGGTAGTTCAGAATGGAGCTGACGCTGCGGGTCCCGCGCTCAAGGTCTCGCGAAATCGCTCCCGTCTTGCGCTCCAAATGGAAGCGCAGGCTCAGCCGATGCAGATGACTCAAGATCTGGGCGGAGAGCCGCCGCATGGCGCGATAACGCACTTTGGCGAAAATCGCATCGCGCAGCTCATTGAATAAAGAATTAGAAAGCCGCAGCAATCCGTAGCCCAGCAGCAGAATAATCGGCAGCGTGATCTCGCGCCCAGGGCCCGCACCCAGGCTGTCGACAATCTGCTTAAGCACCAGCGGCAAGCCGACGTTAGCCACTTTCGCCAGCACCAGGCAGGACAACGCCAGCGCCACCCGGCCTCGAAACTCCCACGCGTACGGTAGGATGGCTCGCAGGTTCTTCAGATCGTGTCGTTCGCCGTGCGGTCTGGCGGTGCGGGGATAATTTGAGCGCATGGAAGGCGTCACCGGTTGCACTGGCGGGCTCCATTATAGCCGCTGCGGCCTCAACCTCATTGCCGCATGATGAGCGCCGCCAAGGCTTAGGACCAAGTCACCGTTTCGGCATTTTTTGTTGTTTCGTCCGCTGGGCGGCCCAGAAAGGCGAACCAGACCAGGGTAACAAGCCCTGCGGTGCGCCCTTAGCGCGCGGGCTTCATCCAGCCGCCAAGCTCCGCCGTGCAGGGGCCAGCGGCCGCGCTGTTATTGACAAATGGCAAGCAGGCTTATATAGCTACAAAAAAGCCTTATTTCATTCATGCCTCTTGCTAGACAATGGGAATAGTTTATGTCGGCCAAAGCGCCCAACGCACTCGCTCCTGCGCAAGCCTGGGAGATGCTCCAGGAGAACCCCCGCACGGTCCTGATCGATATCCGATCGACCATGGAGTATCTCTTCGTCGGTCATCCCAAGGGCGCGGTGCACGTACCCTGGATCGATGAGCCCGAGTGGGTGGTCAACCCGCATTTCGTGACCGACATCCGTAAGCTCATGCTCGGCGGCGTCACCTGCCAAGAGGGCGTGGGTTGTGCGCCGATCATCCTCATCTGCCGCAGTGGCAAGCGCTCATTGGAGGCTGGGGCAAGACTGTTAGGCGCGGGTTTCCAGGAAGTTTACCACGTGAACGAGGGCTTCGAAGGCGATCTGGACGAACATCACCATCGCGGTATGCTCGGCGGCTGGCGCTTTCGCGGCCTGCCCTGGGAACAGTGTTAGCCGATCCTTGCTCGGCCGAGGGGCGCTAAGGCGTCCCAGGTTCCCTCGGTTGCGGGCAACACGATTCGCCCTCGCCATGAAGCACCGGTGTTGCCAGGGGCGAGCAGATCCTGCTCAAGATCTATGGCGGCGCGACCGGCGTTCTGTGCGATACTGTGAGCAAGCATCGCTTGGCGCAGCGCTCGAGGCTCGCCCCGAGGCTCGACATCGCACCTTTGCTGTCGGCTGGCGAGCCAACCGGGGCGCCGGGGCTTCCTAGCTCAAGCCCATCAGGTGATGGATAACCCTTTGCTGGCAATAATAAGGCCATTCTTCGAGATCTGCCTGCTCCGGCTGCGGCCGCAGGATCTGCCGGAATCGACGCCGCTTCTTGGACTGGTACTGATCGGCCAGACACTAAGCTCCGTAGTACTGTCAAGCATCGCCCTGCCTTTCTGGGAAGCGCTCCTGGCGGGGATGCTGGATACCCTTTTGCTCGCCGCCATGACGATGTCGGTTCTACATCTGCAGCGGTTGCAAAATCGCCTGAAGCAGACCTTGACCGCCCTGGCGGGGACTGGCACGCTCATTGGGATGATGGCTATCCCCTTGTCCAGCTGGCTGCACAGCGCGAACGAGGCGAACGGTGAAACCGCGGTGCCCGCGTTGCTGTTGTTGCTGCTCATCGGTTGGAGCCTGACGGTCGCCGGTCACATTCTGCGCCATGCGCTCTCCACCGCATTCATCATGGGACTGGTGCTCGCCATGGTTTTCTACTGGATTACCATTAATATCCTCAACGCCATCTTTCCGGTAACCATCTAGTCGCCTGACGCGTTCCCTCCTCACCCGGGAGGTTGGGCGGAAATCGCAGCGAACGGCCCGAAACCAAGGCGCACGGTGCCCGGCGATCAAGGCGCGTCGCTAGGAGGGCGACGAGCGAGTGCTACCCAACGCCGCTCTGGGGGGCGCAGTAGGGTTATTGACAGGCTCTGAGACAAGGATTTCGTTGCATGCACATCCACATCCTCGGTATTTGCGGCACGTTCATGGCCGGTATCGCCGGGCTTGCCCGAGAACTTGGCCACCAGGTTTCCGGATCGGATTTCGCCGTTTATCCGCCCATGAGCGAGCAACTCGCCGCTCAGGGGATCGCCGTGCAGAGCGGTTACGCGGCGCGCCACCTCATCCCGGCACCGGACTGTGTGCTCGTCGGCAACGCGCTGTCACGGGGTAACCCGGCGGTCGAATACCTGCTCGATCGGGGTCTGAAGTACACTTCCGGTCCGCATTGGCTAGCCGAGAACGTGTTGCAGCAACGTTTCGTGATCGCCGTTGCCGGCACCCACGGGAAGACCACCACCACCAGCATGATTGCCTGGATGTTAGAGTCCGCGGGACTTCGCCCGGGGTTTCTCGTGGGCGGTGTACCGGAGAACTTTGGTCGCTCCGCGCGCCTGGGGGACTCGCCGCTGTTTGTGGTGGAAGCCGATGAATACGACACCGCATTTTTCGATAAGCGCTCGAAGTTTGTCCATTATCCCGCACGAACCCTGGTGCTGAACAACTTGGAATATGACCACGCCGATATTTTTCCCGACTTGGCCGCGATCGAGCAGCAGTTTCATCATTTAGTGCGGATCATTCCGGCGAGCGGGCGCATCATTGCCTCGGGTTGTGATCAGAACCTGTCCAGGGTACTGGCCCGTGGTTGTTGGACGCCGCTGGAGCATTTTGCGGGCCCCGCCGACGGCTGGACGGCACATCCCCTCAACCCTGACGGGAGCCGCTTCGAGGTCCTCCTTGGCGGCCTCACGGTGGGCACGGTGCAGTGGGATCTGATCGGTGAGCATAATGTGCACAACGCGCTGGCGGCCGTGGCGGCGGCGCGGCATGCCGGAGTCGCCCCGGCCCAGGCATGCGCGGCATTGGCAAACTTTCGCAACGTCAAGCGGCGTCTCGAGGTCAGGGCACGGATCGACGGAATCACCCTCTACGATGACTTCGCCCACCACCCCACGGCAATTGCCACGACCCTCAGCGGGCTTCGCGCGCGTATTGGAAGACAGCGCATCGTGGCCATAATCGAGCCCCGCTCCAACACCATGCGTCTCGGTGTTTACCGTGACACGCTGGCTCCGGCCTTGCGGGAGGCCGACCTGGTTTGGATGTATCGTCCCGAAGATATTCACTGGGACCTGCCAGGCGCCTTGGCGGTGCTGGGTGGGCGTGTCCACGTATGCAATCGGGTGGAAACGGTTGTCGATGAGGTGGCGGCAACAGCGCGCTCCGGCGACCATCTCGTGGTCATGAGCAACGGCAGCTTCGGGGGGATCCACGAGCGCCTGATGGCAACGCTCAAGGCCGCCCATGGCTAACGGGGCCATAGCGCTCGCCATGACCGGCGCATCGGGGGCCCCCTATGGACTGCGTTTGCTTCAGTTATTGTTGCAGGCAGAACGGCTGGTTTATTTCATGATTTCCACCCCGGGCCGGGTGGTGCTGGAGATGGAAGCGGGTCTGAAACTGCCGACACGACCGCGCGACATGGAGCGTCGCTTGTGCGAGCACTATCGCGCACCGCCCGACCGTATCCGCGTGTTCGGCAAGGAGCAATGGACCGCCCCGGTTGCCAGCGGATCGAACGCCCCCGAGGCCATGGTGGTGTGCCCATGCACGAGCGGGACGCTGGCCTCGCTGGCCGCCGGCCACAGCCGAAACCTCATCGAACGGGCCGCGGACGTCGCTCTCAAGGAGCAGCGCAAACTGATTCTGGTGCTGCGCGAGACGCCGTTATCGATCATTCAATTGGAGAACATGCTTCGCCTCGCCCGCGCCGGCGCCGTCATCCTGCCGGCCAATCCAGGCTTTTACCATCGGCCGAAAAGCATCGAGGATCTGGTTGATTTCGTTGTGGCGCGGATTCTCGATCACCTCAATATCCGGCACCATGTCATGCAGCCGTGGGGAGATTGACATCACGCGCCAGCGGCCAGCTCGCCCAGGACCGTCACCGTGAGCCGGCGATGATTCGCTTGGAAGCGATGTTCCCAGACATAGATCCCCTGCCAAGTTCCGAGGGCACAGCGCCCCTGCGCCACAGGGATTTGCAATCCGCTCTGAGTCAGCACGCTGCGAATATGCGCGGGCATATCGTCCGGCCCTTCGATGGTGTGCTGAAAGTCAGGATCGCCATCGGGGACCAAGCGCGACAGAAACGTTTCGAGATCGCGGCGCACCGTCGGGTCGGCGTTCTCGCACAGCATCAGCGACGCGCTCGTGTGATGAATAAAGACATGGCATAATCCGGCACGGACACCGGAATTCGCGACCACTGCCTGGATCTGCTCGGTGACGTCGTAGGTCCCGCGCCCACGCGTGGCCACGGAAAAGCTTTTCTGAACTAACATGGGCCTATTGCTCCTCTGCCACCGCTCGCCAGCCGGTACGCCTCAGCCCTGAGAGCCTGCGGCCGCACAGGCACCCAAATTGGGCAAACCCGGTTCACTGGGTGTCGCAACGCTCCAGCACGGCACGGTAGCCCTCGCGGAAGGTCGGATACTTGAAGCGATAAGCGGATGCTTGCAGCCGAGCATTACGGCAGCGTTTGTTACCACGCTGCGGCGAAACTTCGGCCGTCTTCGCCGGCACCCGCTGCGGGGGGGCCACTCCCAACGTGTGTGCGAGCCATGTCATCACCTGGCATTCCGCGGCAGGCTCACAGTCAACGCCCAGATACAGCGATTCCGGGGCCTTGAGGCCCATCAGGTGCCGCAGCGCCCCAGCACAATCGTCACGGTGAATGCGGTTGGTATACTGCGGCGGATCATCGATGCAGGGCTTGCCGCTTCGCACCCGCTCGATGAGACGCCGGCGCCCCGGTCCGTAGATGCCCCCAAAGCGAACCACGGTGGCGGGGAAAAACCCGTTGGTCAGGGTACGCTCGCCTTCCAGCAGCCGCCGCCCTGCAAAGCCGTCTGGCTCGGCAGGCGCCGTTTCGTCCACCCACGCCCCATCCCATTGGCCGTACACCGACGTGCTGGAGGCGAAGAAAAACCGCTGTACGTCCCCGGACTGCCCTAAGGCGGCCATGGCATTGCTGACGCCCTCAATGTAGGCCGCCCGGTAAGCGGCGTCGGAATAGCCGGTAGCCGCCACCAGATAAAACGCATAATCGACGCAGGGTAAACTTTCGAGAGTGTCGGGTTTGGCGACATCTCCCACCAGGGGAATCAGCGGTGCGGTGATGGCACCCGCCTCGCGGCGCAGCCCGTAGACGTGGTGGCCATCGGCGGCGAGCAAGCGCCCGAGGGCGATGCCCACATCGCCACACCCAAAAATCAGAATCCTAGCCATTAGCCCCAGTAGAGTGTTACGTTAGGTTGCATTCGGGCATGCTCATCGGTTTTCTCCGCATCCGCATTCAAAGGGTCATAACCCTGCCCGGACGCTATAGGCGGTCAATCGCCGTGCCTTGCGGGAGGTCGTGAGCCTATCTTGGCCGGCTTGAGTCCAGCATGCATGCAGAAGCACGCTGATGACCAGGCGATTGACCGCCACACCGGCGCAAAGCTCATCAAGTGCCGCAACGATGACCTTGGCGAAACCATCGCTCAAAATGATAAGTTGTTACCGTGCCAAGTAAGCACCGCCATAACGTGTCCCGGGCGCATCGGTATCATGGCCAGGGCGGCGATTCAGGTCCCTCTGTTCTATCCTGAACAATCGCGTTTGCCACGAGTCCAAATCACGGGCCAACGGCACGGAACGGCTTGGGTTCATCAACGGCAATAGCGTTACATGCCATGGAAGTTCGCATCGAAAGCCTGGTGGAAGGCGCCCGCCGCGCCGTTGGCACCGTCATTGTCATCGACGTGTTTCGGGCCTTTACCACCGCCGCTATCGCATTCGCCCGGGGCGCCCGAGCGATCCTACTGACCGCCGAGCCGGAGGCCGCGCTGGCGCTTCGCGCGGCGGGGATCGGTGAGCTGTGCATGGGCGAGGTGGACGGAAAGAGACCGCCGGAGTTTGATTTCGGTAATTCACCCTACGAGCTTTCTCAGGCATCGGTCCAGGGCAAAACGCTCATTCAATCGACGCGAGCCGGCACCGTTGGCGTCTGCGCGGTCGGCGAGAGTGAGGCTCTCTATGCGGCCTCGTTGCTCACAGCCCACGCCACCGCGGATGTGGTGCGGGCCGCTCAGCCGCGGGTGGTCACGCTGGTGGCCATGGGCTCGCAGGGGCAGCTGCGTACCGACGAAGATGAACAGTGCGCGCTTTACCTTCGCAACCTGCTGCTGGGCAGCCAGCCGGATCGCGAAGCGGTTCGTCAGCTCATCCTGGTCGGCGCCGAGACAGCCAAATTCGGCGATCCGGAGCAGCTGCATTTCCACCCGAACGATCGAGACCTGGCGCTGGAAATCGATAAGCTCGACTTTGCCATCGAGGTCAAAAAGCGCCACGGGCTGCTGGTCGCCAAGAAACGAACCGCCGTGTGCGCTCCCTCGAGCTAGCCCGCCGCGCCGAGTCCCGTTGCGGGCGCCATGCAGGTGAGTAAAACGACTGCACCATCCCTCGTGCTCCCGGTGGGCCGCATGAATTCTCTCACAATCTCTGGGCGGTGTCCTCTTGACTCGCCGGATGTTGCGCAACCAGCTCGATCGGCTGACTTTCCAGCAATTCCGAGAGCAGGATACGCCTCTCATCGGTGTCAAGCGTTGCCAGCACTTCACTGGCGCGGTAGAAAGCCGCCAAGTCGCCATTTTGAAATGCCAGGAGCCTTTGAAAAGCCGGCACCAAGTCATAATAGGTAGCTACCGATGCTAACTTGGCGTTGTTTAAGCCCGCGGCGAGCCACACCGCATAGTCGTGCGCTTCATTAAGTTCCTCGCTACGCTCCACCGCTTCTTGCAAGCCTCGCAGGATCAGTGCCTTCTGTTGACGTTTGGGTGCGGCGTCCATGGGCTGTCGGTACAGCGCCATGAGCTGGCGGCGGGTAGCGTTGACGAGCGCGAGGAAGCGTTCCCGTTGCTCTCCTTTTCGCCGATACGCTTGCAGCGTTTGCAAACCACCGCGGGTGCGTAACCACCGTTCCACGCCCGCGCGCTCAACGGTGACGGCAAAAGCCTCGTTAAAGGCCGTCTCCCCCTTGAGATACAGCCTTTGATGGGCGAGCTCATGGAAAATTACCGCCGCCAACGCCGCAGGCGATTGATCGAGCATGGTGCTCAGGACCGGATCCGCAAACCAACCCAGGGTGGAATAAGCGCGCACCCCCCCCACATAGGTGTCCAATCCCGCGGCACGCAACTGCTCGGCGTAGGCCTGAGCTCGCTTCTCGGAGAAGTACCCTCGGTAGCTCACGCAGCCAACCACAGGAAAACACCACACCTTCGGTTGCAGGGAGAACTCCGGCGTTGCGAAGACGTTCCAAACCACGTAGGGGCGACCCAGGTCGGCGTAGGTCCGATAGCTGGCGTTCACCGGCAGGTGAAGTTCCTCGCTGGCAAAGGAGCGGATATCGAGGACGGTGCGCAGCGCGTGACGCCGCTCCTCGGAAAGCTTGGGGTTCTCGCTGAGCGCCGCAATCGGCTTGCGTTTGGCGAGGAGGCTGAGCTGACCGTGGATCGATTGAGCATAGTAGCTCAATCCAGAACACCCACTCTGGGCCAGCGCCCCAAGGGCCAGCAAAGCCCAGCTAAATCGCCTGGTGCACCCGTTGCCTGGCACAAGAGGTATCTCCCATCACGCCAAATTACAGCAGGTCCTTAAGATAAGGCCACACGTTCTCTAAGATCCTTTCCTGGGCCGAGGCGTTCGGATGGATGCCGTCCCCCTGCATGAGCTGCCGGTCATCGGCAACACCGGCCAACAGGAACGGCACCAGCGGCGCCTCGAACCGTGCCGCCACCTCACGGTAGATGCCGTGAAACCGTTCGCTGTAGGCAAACCCGTAATTGGGCGGGATACGCATGCCGACCAACAGTACCTGCGCGCCGCTCTCCCTGATGTGGCTCACCATCTTCTCCAAGTTGCTGCGTATGTCCCCCAGGTCGAGCCCCCGTAGCCCATCGTTGCCACCAAGCTCCACCAGCACCACAGCCGGCCGATGAACCGCCAACGCCTGGGGCAAGCGCGCCAGCCCGGCGGCGGTGGTATCGCCGCTGATGCTGGCATTGACCACGCGATAGGCCCTGCCCTGCTGATCGAGCCGTTCCTGCAGCAGCCGTACCCACCCCGCCTCCACCTCGATGCCAAAGGCTGAGCTCAGGCTGTCCCCGAGCACCAAGAGCACCGGGGGCGGCGCTGCAGCACCCGAGGCAACCTCTACCCCAAGCGCTGCCATGAGCAGCAGTATGACGCTCCACCACCGGACCAAGCGGCGAACCTGGAAATGCGCCTCGTAGGCGCCCTTGCTCCCAAGTAAACTCATTACTCATCCCGGCTCGGATACATTTGACCTCCCCCTGGTCCAACAGGAGGTTTTGGCGAGGGGCCAGGGTCATGGTTTGGTCCGCATCACTGTTCAGAGGGTAACATCGTGTTCAGACTTGGTAGACCGGCAATCGCTTTGCCGCCAAGGCGGGTCCAGCAGGACCGCTGGACGCAAGCTGACCCTGGCCGGTCGATGCAAGCCCTCACGTGACCAGACAACTGCGACCGTTTGAGGTTCAGAAATCGCGCTCGCCCGTGGTGGAAGCGCGCGGTGTGGAAAAGCGCGTACCGAGCCCAGAGGGTGATCTCACCATTCTCAGTGCCGTCGAGCTTGCGATCTTTGCGGGCGAAACGGTGGCTGTCATCGGCGCCTCGGGCTCGGGAAAATCCACCCTGCTCGGGCTGCTGGCGGGGTTGGATCTGCCGACCAAGGGGATTGTTCGCCTCGACGGCCACGATCTGACCGCCATCGACGAAGACGGCCGGGCCGCCTTGAGGGGCCAGCTCGTTGGCTTCGTGTTCCAGTCGTTCCAGCTACTGCCAAGCCTCACCGCCATCGAGAACGTCATGCTACCGCTAGAGCTCGCAGGCAATGCCCAGCCAAAGCGACGCGCCGAGGCCATCCTCGAGCGCGTTGGACTGCAACACCGCCGTCGCCATTATCCCCGGCAGCTCTCCGGCGGTGAACAGCAGCGGGTCGCCATCGCCCGCGCCTTTGCCACCCAGCCTAAGGTGCTGTTCGCCGATGAGCCGACCGGAAACTTGGATCAACAGACCGGGGGCGCGATTGCCGAATTGCTGTTCGAATTGAACCGCGAACGGGGAACAACGCTGGTGCTGGTCACCCATGACCCGTGCCTCGCGGATCCCTGCAACCGCGTCGTCCGGCTGGACAACGGACGCCTGACATCCTAGCGAATAGCCATGCCGAAATCATTTCGCAGCCACTTGCGCATCACCCTCGGCCCCTATCGTCTGGGGCTTCGGCTGCTGCGCCGCGAGCTGGTCGCCGGTGAACTTCGCGTCATGGCCGCAGCGTTGGTCATCGCCGTGGGCGCCCTCACCGCCGTGGGCTTTTCGACCGATCGGGTGGCGCAGGCAATGCGCCTCGGCGCGGCCGAGTTGCTCGCGGCCGACCTGCTGCTGGCGTCATCGAACCCCATCGACCCCCAATGGACCCGTCAGGCCCACCGCCACGGGCTGGCCACGGCGCACACCCTGAGCTTTCGCAGCATGCTGGCCCACGGGGATCGATTCCAGTTGGCGGAGGTCAAGGCAGTAAGCGAGGGCTATCCGCTGCGCGGCCGCCTCGAGGTGGCCAAAACGCCCTTCGGAGCGGCCCACCCGACTCGGGCAATTCCTTCTCCCGGAACCGTTTGGCTCGAGGGGCGGCTGCTGTCAGCCCTCGGCCTTCGAGTCGGGCAAACCGTGCACCTCGGCGCCGCTCAATTTACCGTCACCGAGGTACTCGCTCTTGAGCCCGATCGGGGTGGCGAGCTGTTTCACATTGCACCCAGAGTCCTGATGCACATCGCCGACGTCGCACCAACACAGCTGGTGCAACCTGCCAGCCGCGTCACCCACCGACTCCTGTTGGCGGGAGAGGCAGCGGCCATCGCAGGCTTTCGCAAGCAGCTCGCCACTGCCCTGCAGCCCGGTGAGCGCCTTCAGGGAACCGACCAAGCGAGCCCGCAGCTTCGCAGCGCGCTCAGCCGTGCAAGCCAATACCTCGGCCTGGCCTCGATCACCAGCGTGTTGATTGCCGGCGTGGCGGTGGCGCTGGCGGCGCGCCGCTATGCGACACGCCATGCGGACAGTGTCGCTCTGTTACGCTCCCTTGGTGCGAGCAGCCGCTGGGTCGCTCAGGTTTTCGCCCTGCAGGTACTGGTTCTGGGTCTCTTGGCGGGCCTCGCGGGTTGTGCCTTGGGACGCGCAGGTGAAGCAATCCTCAGTAACCTCTTCGCCGGGCTGGTCATCGGCGACTTGCCACCGCCCTCGTGGAAGCCGATCGGGATCGGCTTGGCGGCCGGCATGGGTACGCTGCTCAGCTTCGCTCTGCCGCCGCTGCTGAAGCTAAGAACGATATCGCCAGTGCAAGTGCTGAATCGAAATGTGGGCTACTTTCCCGCCCCGATGCGCGCATCCTATGCCGGCGCCATCCTTCTCCTGGCCGCACTCGGTTACCAGCTCGGCCTAGAGCCGAGGCTGGCCAGCTCTGTCCTCGCAGGGGCCGTGGCAACATTGATCCTCTTGGCCATCAGCGCAAGGCTGCTGGTCAAAGGGCTGACCGGGCTGCGCAGCCGAGTCGGGGTCGCCTGGCGCTTCGGCCTTGCCAATGTAGCGCGCCGTCCCCAGGAGAGCGTCCTGCAGATCGTTGCCTTGGGCATCGGCATGCTGGTATTGCTGGTGCTCACATTCATACGCACCGACTTGCTCTCGAGCTGGCAGGCGCAGTTCCCACCCGAGGCACCGAACTTCTTCCTACTCGATGTGCAGCCGCACCAGGTGGGCGCCGTGCAACGCCACCTGGCACAGTACGGGCTGTCGCCACCCGCATTGTATCCCATGGTGCGCGGCCGGCTCCGGCAGATCAACGGCCAGCCTGTCGCCGCAACGCACTACTCCGACCCCCGCGCCAGGCGGCTCGCGACCCGCGACTTCAATTTGTCTTGGAGCGAGCAATTACCGGCTGGCAACCAGGTGGTGCAGGGCCAGTGGTGGGCCGCGTCAGAGCGTCCCGTTCCCGCCTTCTCCGTGGAGCAGGGCTTAGCGGAAACCTTGGCAATGCGGGTCGGGGATAAACTGATTTTTGATGTGGCGGGCCAACCTATCGAGGGAAGGGTGGAAAGCCTGCGGTCGGTGGCTTGGGATTCTTTCCAGGCAAATTTCTTCGTCATGCTGCCTCCGGGTGTATTGGACAGTTTCCCTGCAACCTACCTCACGAGCCTTCATTTGCCGGCATCCCAAAGGCAGGTGCTTGGCGGTCTCGTGCAGGCTTTCCCGGGAATCACCGTGCTGGACGTCGATGCGCTGCTGGAGAAAGCGCGATCGATCGTCGAGCAAGCGATACGCGCCGTGCAGTACGTGTTTCTGTTTACCCTCGTTGCCGGGCTTGGCGTGCTCTACGCCGCGGTTCAAGCCACGCTGGATGAGCGAAAGGTCGAAGCGGCGATCCTGCGCGCACTCGGCGCCAGTCGTAACCGGGTCATGCTCGGCGTGCTCAGCGAGTTCGTGATACTCGGCTTACTTGCCGGTCTCGTGGCAACGCTTGGCGCCACCGTTCTCAGTAAATGGCTGGCCAGTGCCGTTTTCGATCTCGATCTCCACCTCGATCCCTGGCTCGGGATACTGGGCATCCTCGGTGGCGCCGCCAGTGCGGGGCTCGCCGGTCTCGTGGGTACGCGCTCGGTGCTCGCCATGCCCCCCAACGCGAGCTTGCGCGCCACCTAAGGGCATGGCCAGAACGGCGGCGCTCAAACACCGTTGGTACTGATGTTGCTAATACCTGCTCGTTCCGCGGCGCGCTCACCCAAAACGTGCTGCGGTGGCTTCGTTGTTTGCCTTTCGATGCTACCGGGAGGGAGCGTTTTATGATCCGGCATGCGACCAACACACTGCTCGTAGTGACCCTTTGGCTGCTGATTGCGCCAGAGGTTAGAGCGGGAGAGCCGAATCCCGCGGTGCGCCGCGATACGACCTATGATCAGCAGTCCGTGTTGCGAGAAGCCACAGACTTTTTCGGGCAGGGCGCGCAAGGGCTGGCCAAGGTTGTGGAGCGGGTTTTTCAGGAACAGGGAAAGCCCAACGGCTACATCATGGGCCAAGAGGTGAGCGGCGCCCTCGTCGTTGGCGCGCGCTACGGTGACGGCCTACTGAGCCTCAAAGGGCATGGCCAACGCCGGGTGCATTGGTCAGGGCCCTCAGTGGGTTTCGACGCCGGGGGCAATGCCTCCAAAGTGTTCGTCCTGGTGTATAATCTGGAGGCTCCCGAGAGCATTTATCAACGCTTTCCGGCGGTCGATGGCAGTCTCTACTTCGTCGCCGGGGTAAGCGTCAACTATCAGCAGGCCGGCAGCACCGTGCTTGCCCCCATCCGCTTTGGTGCCGGACTGCGTTCGGGAATCAACGTCGGCTATATGCACTATCGACGCAAGCCTTCTTGGAATCCGTTTTGACCGCGCTGCCATCGGCCAAGCCTCGCGATCCCCGTTCCTAAACAATAATGGATCCCACCCATGCGATTTGGCGAGATGCGATGAAGGGAAACCACCCAAACGATATTCCGCTTTCCATCCCTGGCTTCACCTATGGGGATCTGTATGCCCCGGAACGTCTGGCCGATCTGCTGCAGGTCTTCGACGCGGCCTTACAAGATGACGATCCGGCGCTGTTTGACGAATTCGTGTCCTATCGCCTGCATCAGGGCGAAGGGCTCACGGCACCGCAGCGTTCCGCACTGCTGGTGCGCCTTGCCCCCCATATGGGTCAGTTCGTAGCACGCCTGTTTGGCGTGGAGGCGGAGCGCGGCGCGAAGATGGGCGCGACTCAGCGCGAATTTGCGGCCGTCTTTACCTACCGCCGCGAGATCGTGCAAGCGGTGGACAAGCTGTTTCGGGTAGAAGACCAGGCCCGATGGGATCTGCCCGCCCTCGATCGGGCCGTTCAGATCCTGAAGCGTTCCGCCTTTGCGGAGATCGCCGAAGAGGCCGACGACGAACGCGCCCTCGGTGCGCTCGCGTCCCGACTGCTCGCTTTGCGCCAGAGCATCCAGGCGCAGGAGAACACCGATCGGCCCTCATCCGCCGAGGCCAGCGGCGCTGTGACCGCGCTGCGTGAGCGGCTGGCACGGCACCCACAAGCCCGTGAGGTCTTCGCCCCTGCCCTGTCTGAAGCGACCCACGGCGGTTTGGTCGAGAAGTTACTGGAGACCCTGCGCCGCTGGACGTACCAAGCGCTGCACAACCCCCACTCGCAACCCAGAGTCGAAGGTTGGATGAGTTTCAAGGCTGTCCAACGTATCGATTTCTCTCAACTCGTCTCCTTCGAGGCAAATCAGCGGGATGGGTACCGCGCACTCACCATTGATGACGCCAAACGCCGGCAGCGCGACGGCTTTGCCTTGACCGATCAGCGCTTCTCCGAGCGGGAAGTCCTATTTGAAGTGGAGCATTGTATCTATTGTCACGATCGCGACCGGGATTCGTGTTCCAAAGGCATGCGCAAGAAGGATGGCACGCTGAGGGACAATCCGCTGGGCGTGGCCCTTGCGGGTTGTCCCTTGGAGGAGAAAGTCTCCGAGGCGCACGTGCTAAAACGCAGTGGGGATGATATTGGTGCGCTGGCCCTCATCACCATCGACAACCCGATGGTGCCGGGCACTGGCCACCGCATCTGCAACGACTGTATGAAGGCCTGCATCTATCAGAAGGTCGAGCCGGTCAACATCCCCCAGGTCGAGACCAACATCCTCACCGATGTGCTGTTCATGCCCTATGGGTTCGAGATCTACAGTCTGCTCACGCGTTGGAACCCGCTCAACGTCAAGCAGCCCTGCGCCG
The DNA here is from genome assembly GCA_018224385.1 of Gammaproteobacteria bacterium. Classification (GTDB taxonomy): domain Bacteria; phylum Pseudomonadota; class Gammaproteobacteria; order HK1; family HK1; genus JAGTVB01. The sequence continues at coordinate 17,835 of JAGTVB010000058.1, read as the reverse complement.
TTGCGTACAATGGAAAAAATGTACTGGTGGTCGGGCTGGGTCCGGCGGGCTACACCCTGGCCCACTACCTTCTAAACGAAGGCTTTGGCGTGGTCGGCATTGATGGCCTGAAAATCGAACCGTTGCCCGAAGCGCTGGTGGGCAACCAAGAAAGCCTGCCGGCGCCCATACGCGACTTTGCTGCACTCTACGATGAACTCGACCAGCGCATCATGGCAGGATTCGGAGGCGTCGCAGAATACGGGATTACGGTCCGCTGGGATAAGAACTTCCTCAAGGTCATCTATCTGAATCTCGCGCGGCGTCGCAGCTTTCGCTGCTATGGGGGGATACGTTTCGGCGGCACGCTCACGATAGACGATACCTGGGCGCTCGGATTTGACCATATCGCCATCGCCTCCGGCGCCGGCGAGCCAACGGTCATTGGCATGGAAAACAATCTCATTCGTGGCGTGCGCAAGGCCTCAGATTTCCTCATGGCACTGCAGCTCACAGGGGCCGCCAAACGCGACTCGCTAGCCAATCTGCAGGTGCGCTTGCCCGCCGGCGTCATCGGGGGCGGCTTGACGGCCATCGATACCGCCACCGAGCTACTCGCCTACTACCCAGTGCAAGTCGAAAAGTGCCTGGAACGCTACGACGCTTTGGTTGCCCGCTTTGGAGCCGATGCCGTTATGGCTCGCTATGATGCGGAAGAGCGGCTGATCCTCGAGGAACTGCTGGCCCACGGCCGGGCCGTGCGTAGCGAACGGCAACGGGCTCGGATCGAGATGCGAGCGCCCGATTTTCTGCCGTTACTCAGGAGCTGGGGTGGGGTAACCCTCTATTACCGCAAGGATCTCAACGATTCCCCCGCCTACCGTCAGAACCACGAGGAGATTCAGAAAGCGCTGGAAGAGGGTATTGCCCTGGCACCGGGTATGAGTCCGATTGAGGCTCTCGCGGACGAATTCGGGCACCTGTGCGCCGTTAAATTCCACCGTCTCGTGCCGCGCGATGGCCAGTGGGTTCGCTCTGTTGAACAGCCCGTGGTGGCATTGCGCAGTCTGTTCATCGCGGCCGGTACGTCGCCGAACCTCATCTACGAACGCGAACATCCCGGAACCTTCGAAAAGGAGGGCAAGTTTTTCCGGCGCTTCGAGCCGCGCTGGGACAATGCATTTCCGACACTCGTACCGGTCACCGACACGCCCGCTGCGAAGCGGGGTAAACCTGCGCCGTTTACCTCCTATCAACTCGACGGCAAATACATCACCTTTTTTGGAGACAATCATCCCGTCTATGCGGGCAACGTGGTCAAAGCCATGGCAAGCGCCAGGGATGGCTATCCCTACATTGCGCGTCTGTTCAAGAATGACCTCAAAACCCTCGATCCATCGCAGCAGGGGTCACGCAACGAGGCGCTCGCTGCGCTGCACCGCCGCCTCGATGAGGAGCTTCTCGCCACCGTGGCGCAAGTGAACCGACTGACACCGACCATCGTCGAGGTGGTGGTGCGAGCACCCCGGCAAGCTCGCCAATTTCGTCCCGGGCAATTCTACCGAGTACAGAATTTCGAAAGCCGCGCTGCACGGGTGGAGAACACCTGCCTCGCGGCGGAAGGGCTGGCGCTTACCGGAGCCTGGGTGGACCCGGCGCGCGGATTGGTTTCGCTAATAACGCTGGAAATGGGTGCCTCTTCGAAGCTTTGCGCCTTGTGGCAGCCGGGCGATCCCATCGTGCTGATGGGGCCAACCGGAGCGCCCACCGAGATCCCCGCGGATGAGAATGTGCTCTTGGTCGGTGGCGGGCTCGGCAACGCGGTGCTGCTCTCCATCGGGCGCGCGCTGCGCGCCGCGGGCTCGCGGGTCCTTTACTTTGCCGGCTATCGCAAGCCTGTCGATGTGTTTCGGCGAGCCGACCTGGAGGCCGCCTCCGAGGTGTTGGTCTGGGCTGTGGATGCGGGGCCGGGCGTAGCACCGTTGCCCCTCAGCCGGCCGCAAGACAAGAGCTTTGTCGGTAATCTGGTCCAGGCGATGGTAGCCTACGGCGAAGGCGCGCTGGGCCCCGTCACCATCCCCTTGTCAACGATTGACCGACTCATCGTGATCGGATCCGATCGCATGATGGGGGCCGTCGAGGCGGCCCGAGAAAGTGTTCTGAAACCCTTTCTGAAGCGGGAACTCGTCGCCATCGGCTCCATCAATTCGCCCATGCAGTGCATGATGAAGGGCGTATGCTCGCAGTGTCTGTGTAAGCACACGAAACGATCCGGGGAAGTGAGCTTTGTCTACTCCTGCTATAACCAGGATCAGCCGCTCGACGAGGTCGATTTTATCAATCTGGGCGCTCGCCTGCGACAGAATTCCGTGCAGGAGAAGCTCACCGACCTGTGGCTTGATTACGTGCTGGAACGGTTCGACGGCGCGCGTCTCTAATAAAGTGTATTCAGCGCCGCAACGCTTGCCCTGAGGGATGCGGCGGCGGAGCGACAACTCGGCGGCTGGGGGATCTACCCACACAACACTTCCAACCGCCGTGCGCCTTCTCCGTAGACACGTACGCGCGTCTCAGTAACGAACCGTCAAGAACAGACAAGCCGTGAGGTATCGACCCTACCGTCTCGTCTTGTGCGACTTAATTCGGATACCTTCACGGCTAAATGAGGTATCATGGCTCGCAGTATATTAATGATGTTACTATAGTGTGATAACACTTTAGGTCTGCATGCCAAGACCAGTGAGGTTTGTAGTGGTAAATAAAAACAGCCAACAAGGCCGCCTTCATGGCCGAGACGGCGAGCTGGGGATGTTTGTGATCGAGACCCGTCCGGGGGGCACCCAGAGCCAAGTCGTTGTCGTCGGCAAGGCGACAAGAAAGCGGGCCAAAACCTTTATCAATATTCCCATTTCCGAATCCTTGCGCAAGCGCCTTGACACGCAGATTATCGGCTCTCTAGCGATGGGCACCGGCGCCTTGCTGGAATGGGCGCTCGAAGAACTCAAGCGGCAAGGCATCTCCATCGAGGCGCGGGTTCGGGATTAAACAGCCGCTCATGATGCCTGAGCCCTGCGTGCCCCACCCTCACCTCGTTCTCAAAGCCATCGGCGACGCAGTCATCTCCGCTGACGTTCAAGGGCGGATCGATTACCTCAACCCCGCCGCTGAAGAAATGACCGGATGGCCGCTCGAGGACTCAAGAGGCCGTCCCTTGGAGTCCATCGTCTCGATTATTGACGAGCATGGGCGCACGCGCCGGCCGCTGACCGCAGTCCAGTGCGAGCAGCAAGGCGGGGTAGTCAACCTGCCACAGTACGGTGTGTTGATCAGCCGCTCCGGGCGGCAATTTGCCATCCACTATTCGAACTCCCTGCTGCACGACGAGCATGGCCGGGTGGTCGGCTCAGTGCTCGTGTTCAGCGATGTGACGAGGGTACGAACTCAGTGGCAGGAAGTCGTACCTCCTGCCGCCCACGATCCCCTGACGGGCCTGGTGAACCGCCGTGAGTTCGAGCGCCGGCTCGATCGCGCCTTGAGCAGCGCTCAGGAACAAGGCGTTCGCCACATGCTCGGCTACCTCGATCTCGACCAGTTCCAACTCGTCAACGATACCTGTGGTCATGATGCCGGTGACACTCTGCTCAAGCAGGTCGCGAACCTGCTCCTTGACAAGCTGCGGGCACGGGACACATTGGCGAGAACCGGCGGGGACGCGTTCTCGCTGCTTCTGGAAAATTGCCCAGAACACAAGGCAAGCCAGATTGCAGAATCCATGATCGGTGCGATACGTCAAGTCACGTTCTGCCGCGGTGACACGCAGTGCGCGCTCGGTGCGAGCATCGGCCTGGTGCCCGTCACGGCTGAGTGTCAGGATATCCACGTATTGCTGAAACAGGCAGATCTTGCCTGTAGCACAGCGAAACGGCGCGGAGAGAATCGGGTCCATATCCACCTGCCAAGCCATGATACAGTCGAGCGCCAACCCTCCCATGGCTCACACCTGGCCAGGCTTCAAGATGCTTTGGCCAACAACCGCTTTGAGCTGTATGCGCAGCCGATCGTCGCACTGTCGGCGCAGACAGAGCCACCGCTGCACTACGAGCTGCTGCTGCGGCTACTGGACCGGAGAAATCAAGTGGTTGCGCCAGAAGCGTTTATCCCGACCGCGGAACGCTATGGCCTGATGACAGCCATCGACCGCTGGGTAATCCACGCCGCCTTACACGATGCGGCGCCTGTACTGAACGGCGTTCTGCAGTCGGGAATCGTCATCAATCTCTCGGGCACCTCCTTAAATGACGGCTCTCTTCTCGACTTCGTGCGCGCTCAGTTGGCCAGCTCGGCCGTGGCGCCACACCGGATATGTTTTGAGATTACCGAGACAGCCGCCATAAACAGCCTCACCCAGGCCGCTCAACTGATCAATGCCATAAAGACTCTGGGCTGCCGATTTGCCCTGGACGATTTTGGTAGCGGACTGTCTTCTTTTGCCTACCTAAAGCATCTGCCGGTCGATTACCTGAAAATCGATGGCAGCTTCGTGCGCGACATGGTCCAGGACACGGTGGACCAAGCCATTGTCGGCGCCATGAACAAAGTCGGTCATTTGATGGGAATCCAAACCATCGCCGAGTGTGTTGAGAATGCGGCCATACTGGAGATGCTCAAGAGCTTCGGCGTAGACTACGCCCAAGGCTATACCATCGGCAGGCCGCGGCCTCTGCAAAGTATGGCGCGATGATGCCTTAAAGGATGTTTGGCCGTGGTCATCGTTTCGTTCGGGGTGGCCGCTCGACAAGAAAATAGTGTCAAGGCCTCTCTCGCGAGAGCGCGATACCGCAACGTTCCCTGGCATGGATGGATCCAATGTCCATTGAGACGACTTTCCGGCTTCTGAAGAATCGACGCACGAAAATTGTTGCCACCCTTGGGCCGGCTTGCCGCGATCCCGCCATCATCGCCCGCTTGATCACAGCGGGGGTGAACGTGTTCCGCCTCAACCTGTCGCACGGCGACCGGGCCGAGCACCGCACCGCGTACCAGCAGCTTCGAGCGGCCGCACTAGCCACAGGCGGCACGGTGGCCGCTTTAGCCGACCTTGCCGGTCCCAAAATCCGAGTCGGTCGGCTCAAACAAGGCCGCATCACTCTAACGACCGGTGATCGCATCACCGTCACTACCCGAGACATCATAGGGGACGAGGCTGTTATCCCCTCCCAATATCAGTCCTTGGCGCAGGATGTTTCCCCCGGAGATCGCATTCTCCTGGCCGATGGGGTCATGGAGCTTTGGGTGCGAAGCATCGCCGCCACCGAGGTCGTGTGCGAAGTAACCCAGGGAGGAGTATTGAAAGAGCGTGCCGGGATGAACCTCCCGGGCGTGAGCGTTTCGGCCCCCTCGCTCACGGAGAAAGATCGCGCCGACGCGCGTTTTGCCGTGGAGCTCGGGGTCGACTTCCTCGCTCTTTCATTTGTGCGGCGGGCAGCGGATCTGGTCGAGCTGAAACGCTTGGTTAAAGACTGGGGAGGTCAGGCGGCGGTGATAGCCAAGATCGAGCGCCCGGAAGCGCTGATCAACAGCGAGGCGATCCTCGAGTGTTCCGATGGCATCATGGTGGCACGCGGCGATCTTGGCGTCGAACTCTTGCCCGAGCATGTTCCGGTCGCCCAACGGCAGCTCATCGATCAGGCGCTGGCACTGAACAAACCCGTCATCATCGCTACCCAGATGCTCGAATCGATGATCGTCAACACGCGGCCCACGCGAGCCGAAGTTGCCGACGTCTCCCTTTCCGTCTCCAGCGGGGCCGATGCCCTGATGCTCTCGGCAGAGACGGCCATTGGCGCTCATCCCGTCGTGGCCGTTGAGATGATGGACCGCATCGCACGCCAAACGGAGAGCTACTTGTGGCAGCACGGCGCCTTTGGATCCATCGGTTCGGGAACACAAGCTGACCCCCCTATCCCGTTCGGGGATGCCGTCGCCGATGCGACCGCCTTGCTCTCCCGACTGCTGTCGGTGCGCGCCATCGTCGTCATCTCGGAAAGCGGACGCACCGCCGTAACCGTAAGCTCGGCGCGCCCGGCGGCGCCAGTCATCGCGCTCTCGGCCAATCAGCACACCTATCGTCGCATGAGCCTGCTGTGGGGTGTCATTCCCATGGCAGCCACTCCAGGAGAGCTCGCCAATCCGGCGGCGCTCGCCCGACAGGCGGTCAAACGTATCGAAATCGCCATTCCGGGAAACCACATCCTTCTCGTTCAGGGCTTCCACAGCGACCTCGTGCTAAACGCCCCCTCCATAACCGTCCTCAGCGTATAGAAGACCGATGAGCAAAAGTCCGGCGCGCCGCCAACGGTTCATTTTGCGGCCATGGTCATCGTGGCCTTGAAAGCGCATTGATGACCTACTGTTCGCCGATACCTTGGCTGCGCTCACACCACGCGCGCTCTTAGTTACGAGGAACCACCTTGATAGAGATCCCCTGACGCTGCAACTCCTTGAGCGCCCACTCAATGAGCGCGCCAGTGCCCATCGCTAACGAGCCGAGAACCTGCTCGCCAAGACGATCGCGCAGCTCACCCGAGATCGGAATATTGATAAACGTGTTGGCGCGTTTTCGGCTCGGCTTACCCATCACGATAACGCGGCCGGCGCCGTCTTGCGCTGCTTCGATCGTGAACATACCACCCTCGGATAGCGTTTTTCCGTCAGCCGCAGGCCCTGCCTTCACCATACTTCCTCCATTACGATGCCATAAAGGTTGCCACATAATACTATCAGATTCCTACCACAACGACCCTGAGCTTGCGCGCTGTTGCGCCATTGCCTCACCAGCACATGCCGGACGCCATGGCGCATCACTCCGCCCACAATACGGGTCCCCGATGCTCGGAACAAAATTCTGTGACAGAAGCTCGGCTGCACAATCCGTATCTAACACTTCGACAAGACTAACTGCGCTCTAGTGTCATTGTGTTTTCACCACGATAGTGCCTTCTCTATGGAACATATATTAGAATCTGACGATAATATTGTGGTAGGCTGATATTATTTATCGTTTCGACGTCGGTGTTACCGGTAAGATCGGATCATGGCCACTGAGAAGCTATTCCAAAAATGGCGCGTGCGCCGAAGTCGCAAGGCGCACGGCGGTGAACAACCGCATTGTACAAGGGAGTACATAAGCATTGAGGGCCGTCGCACAACGCCGCTCAGGCTAGCGCAGTGGTTGTTAAAACAGCTTCTGAGGTAAGCGACTCCTGCCGAAAACCTTTCCAGGTGGGCTTCGGGTTGACAAAACACACTCCCCCTTGAGGTTCATACCGACAGCCTGTTGCAAGAGCTACCAATGGAATCCATAACCACAATAACGATACAGAAAAGCGTACAAGAGGGGAGCAATGGGTCATGGTACGGTCGTCTTTCCAGGAACTCATCGGCTTAGCCTTAGCGGCGGAGACGGTTGAAGATCTCCACTCGGTCTGTTCAAAAGTCTGCGAGATACTCGGCTTCGATTACTTCCTTTACGGCACGCAGTTCCCCACGTCTTTTATCAAACCGCAAGTCGCCATCATCAGTGGTTTTCCGACTCAGTGGTGGCAGCACTACAAAGCCTGCGGTTACATGAAGGTGGATCCCACCGTCATCCACTGCACAAGCCGACTGACACCTCTTCTCTGGAAAGACCTCGAATCCACTGTTCAAGCTACCGAACCGCGGGCATGTCAGCTCATGGCGGAAGCTCGCGATCACGGATTGAAAAGCGGCGTGAGCTTCCCAGCTCATGGAGGAGGAGGCGAATCCGCCATTTTGAGTCTTGTCTCCCAAGATGAGCAGAAGGCCGCCGAGGACTCCATTATCCAATCCTTACCCCACGGCCATCTCATCACCGGCTATATCCACGAATCTGCACGACGCATCTTCGCCAAAAAAGAGCTCCCCATCGCGAAGCCGCGACTGACGCAACGGGAAAAGGAGTGCCTGCTGTGGGCGGCAGAAGGCAAGACCACCTGGGAAACGGCGTACATCCTCAATATTTCCGAACGAACCGTCATTTTTCATATTCAGAATGCTTCCACCAAGCTGAATGTGAGCAATCGGCAACACGCTATTGCCCGTGCCGTTTCGCAGGCGCTGATCACGCCGCAGCTCGGCTGAGAGCGGGTGAATACAACATAGCGAGCGGCCCAAGCGCCTCGGCAGGGTGGTGAGCAAATCGTTGGGAACGATTTCGGACAGCGCTCAGCTGGCCGCGAATGATATGCCTTAGGGATGGAGGTAAGTAACAACAGCCGTGTACCGGGGCGTACAGGCGAAGCGCGCGCCGCCGCGCCATGCCGCGATGACGAGCAGCCGTCTTGTAAACAGCGTCTAGGCGGCGTTGGCGTGCGCACGACCCACCCCCAGTTTCCTCCGAGACGCCGCTCCGAATCCGCTGCTTGCGGTCCCATCCAGGCGGCGCTCCTGCCTTCCCCGCAGAGTGTTGGAACCCGCTCTTGTTGCACCAACTACAAGAATAAATCAGATAAATCATAGGGATTTATGGTTTAACTCAGTAAAAACACGGACGTACCTCATGATCGACCATTATCTTCTAGATAATTCAGCACGTTATCCTTACCTGTAAGATCTGACAGTTATGTGATTTTGGCGTTCAGCGTCTACTACCCCACAGCGTTTAGCCTACAGCCCGGGGAGCAGCGATGAACACAGTCCTGGTCGGAAAACCTACCGACCCACATATCTCCAAACCCACTCTGGCAGGCATGTTCCGGCTTCGGGACCAAGTCTTCAACAAACGCCTCGGCTGGAATCTCAAGACGCGAAACGGCTGGGAGCAGGACAGCTTTGATGACCTGCATCCGGTCTACATGGTCGTGAGGAATAATTCCCGTCAGATACGGGGGTGTTGGCGTTTGCTACCCACCCTGGGACCCTACATGCTCAAGAACACCTTTGCGCAGCTGTTGCAGGGAGAAGCGGCGCCTTCGAGTGCAGACACCTGGGAGATCAGCCGCTTCGCGATGGCGCCGACCTCGTCGCAGGATGCCCGCCAGGCGAACCTAGGGGCAGCAACTTTCGAGATGCTCCAAAAAGCGGTGCAGTTTGCCGACGAGCACGGCATTCGTCGTTATGTCTTCGTCACCAGCGTTGCTGTGGAGCGTCTGCTAAAGCGCATTGGACTGAACATTCATCGCTTCGGCGACGGTAAGGCGCAGCGCATTGGTCATGTGCTATCGGTTGCCTGCTGGATCGACGTCGACGATCACTGCCGGAGCACCGTATTTGGCGAAGCGGAACTCAACCAGGCATACGGAGAAGTGGCATGAATATCGTCGTCATTGGAAATTCCCAGACCAAGCCATCGTTCTACGGAGAGCTCGCAGAGCTTGCAGGCACTGGGGTGCGCTACTGCCGCACCGAATCAGAGGCCATAGATATCTTGCGCTTATCCCGGGAACGGTGCGCGGGAATTCTGCTGGAAAGCACCTGCGGTCAGCGGGACAACTTGGCGCTCGCTCGAACCCTACGCGCGGTTTGCGCTGAGGTACCGATCCTGTTCATTCGGCACTTTCAAAACAACCGCTTGGAATCGGAACAACCCGCTGCAAGCCATTGCACGGTAGAACGCACGGCCGACGGTGAGTACCGACTGCACTGCGCCTTGCGCAATGCAGAATGGGAGGCCGACACCCATACGTCAACCTGTGGCTCACAACGCGACAGCCCTTGGATATTCGAGTTCAGCGCACCGTGCAAGGTCGATCGCTAATGCCGATGGGAATTGATGGAACACACAACCCGCGCTACCTGCCTGCCCCGGGGCGCAAGGGCGCGAATTGCTGCAAGTTCGCGAGCCTCGGCCACAGGGGGAGCGCCGATGCGCGGTCATGAGTTCGATGTAACGTGTCTAAGTGAAGAGAGAGGAGGATAAACCATGAGCCCTACGATTTGGATCGTTGACGCCGCTTACCTGCAAAGTTATTCCGATGGTCAGATTGACTATTTCAAGCTCAAGGAAACACTTCAAGATAAAGTGGGAGCGCACTTTGCCGAGAGCTTTTACGTGAATGCAACGCGTAATCCCGCCGCCGATATTCAAGATAGCTTCCATACCTGGCTGAAAACCGCCGCCCCTCAGGGACCTAAAATGCGGGTGAAGCTCTATGAGCTCGGCTCGACCCCGGCAACCTGTCCGTCCTGCGGGCCGCAGCAGCTCGTGGCGAATTCTGCAGAGAGCGTTCAGGTAGGCATTGCGACGCTGATCGTCAAGCTCGCTGCGCAATGGCATTACGACCGCTTGGTTCTATCGGCACGCGACGGTGCCTTGGAGGAGGCTATCGCCTACGTTAAAGACGAGCTGCACAAAGAGTTCTGGCTGAGCGGTTTCGAAGGAAGCATCTCGAGCAACCTGCAAATGTACGCCGATGACGTCGTGTGGCTCGATCAGCTCTGGGATCACATCAAAAAGTGACGGCCTTAAGAAGCTGTCCAAAAAACTGTTTCTAAGGAAACCAACGTCGCTTGACTCGCTCCAGTTGTGGTCTTTGTCGGTGAACCCTAGAACCCTCGGCCTGGGCATCACGTCGGCACGAGGGGCGCGTCCAGCAGCTGCTCCTCGCTTTTTCTAGGGTCACCGAGAGTCCTTGCCCTTGCCGGACGCGGCAACCCCGTACCACTCACGCCGTTGGTTTCACCAGCCTGGCGGAAGTTTGTTGCGAATGCTGATGCGCCGATCGTCGATGCGAATGTAGCCTCCGTTGATCAAATCCTTCATGATGCGGCTGACCATCTCCCGAGACGCGCCCACCATGTTCGCGATATCCTGATGGGTCAACCGTTGCCGGACCGCCAACTCTCCTTCCTCCTCGGTGGCGAGATCCAACAAAGTGCGCGCAACCCGTCCATAGACATCCAGCAACGCCAAGCTTTTCACGCTCTCGGTAAGGGAGCGAACCCGTTGCACCAGTGAGCGAATGAGCTCGATTGCGAATCGTGGATTCTGGGTCAAGAAGCCTTCGAAATCGGCTCGCGACACCACGGCGAGCTTGCAGGGCTCCATCGTCATCACCGACGCCGAGCGCGGAGCGGCATCGATGAGCGCGAGCTCGCCGAAATACTCCCCCGCACCCTGAATATTGAGAATAATCTCCTTACCGTCCTCGTCGCTCGCGTAGACCTTCACCTTCCCCTTTAAAATCACGTAAAAGGAATCGGTTTGATCGCCTTCGTGGATCAACACCACGTTTTTGGGATAGGTGCGCACCGTGCCGTGCTCGGCGATGTGCTTAAGGCTTTCCGGCGTGAGCTCGGGAAATAACGGGCTATCGAGAGACATCGGAACCTCCAAGGGAATTGCGGCTACCGGATCCTGAGGATCAGGAACGCTGTTACTGTTGAGTGGCTGGCGCTAACAAGCGGTTTCAAACTCAAGACGACATGTAAGGCGAGCGCCCCCTTTCATGAGCCCCTGCAGAATTCTGCGGGAAGGGTTGCCTCCATTTCAAGGTGATTTTGCAGACGGCTGAGTTCACTGAATTACCCTTGCACCTGCTCGCCGCACAGCCCGGCACGGCGTATCCGGCCGGTAAGCCACTGGCCGCGCCGCGGCGAGATCAGCCAAATGAAGTACCACGCAACAGAGCTATTGACATGCCGCGGCATTCGGCGATCCTGTCTTAAAGGCGGCGCTGATTTCGAAGTCCTGACGTCATCGTGGTGAGTACGTTCGCGGGTAACGGAGGCCAGGCATGCCCACTGCAGCAAAGGCGTTGCTTTTCGGAGCCGCGGTCGGGATCCTGGGGATCATCGCAAGCTCGTGGCCATTGGTGCTCGACGTTGAAGCCCACCTCGGACTCAAGCTTCTGTTTTGGCTCCGCGGCCCACGCCCTGCGCCACCGGAGGTCGTCATAGTCACCATCGGGCGAGAATCGGCGGATCACTTTCGCCTGCGCGATGAACCGGCCCTGTGGCCCCGAGCCCTGCATGCGCGGGCAGTGCAACAGCTGAGCGCCCGGGGGGCACGCGTCATCGCGTTGGACATTGCGTTCGAAAAACCGCAGCACCCAGAACAGGACCGGCTACTCGCGCGGGCACTGCAAGAAGCGGAAAATGTCGTTCTCTTTCAGTTCCTGCGCAGGGACCTTGAGCATGTCAAGGGACCCGGTGGACAATTTGGCTTGGAGATTCAAATTGAGCAACAGCAGCCTCTGTTGCCGGAAATTGCCCGCGCTGCATGGGGTATCGCCCCCTTTCCGTTGCCCAAGGTTCCCGTGAGGGTGGACGGATGTTGGTTTTTCAAAGGCAGTGCCGGCGATATACCGACGCTACCGGCGGTTGCCTTCCAAGCCTATGCGCTGGGGTTCCATGCTCATTTGCTCCGCTTGATGCACGCAGCAGGAGCCGATCCCGACACCCCGCCGCCCCAGGCCATCGCCGAGCTCAGCGCAAGTAGGGATCCGGCTGATGTTGCGCGCCGCTTGCGCCACCTGTTGCGCACCCATCCCGGGTTCGCGCAACGGCTGTTCGAGCGGCTCGAGGATCGGCGCCATGTTGCTACACCGGCTGCCCGCCGAGTGCTTTCCTCGCTGTTGGCGCTCTATGTTGGCGAAGACGGGCACTATCTCGATTTCTATGGTCCTGCGCAGAGCATCCTGACCGTTCCTTATCATCACCTGCTCGACCCTACTTTATCGGGAAAGCATGGCGTTGCTCCGATGAGCTTCTCGGGTAAGGTGGTGTTCGTCGGGTTCGCCGAACAATTGCAGGCCGAGCAAAGGGATGGTTTTTACACAGTCTTCTCGCGTCCGGATGGCGTCGACCTCAGCGGCGTGGAAATCGCTGCGACCGCCTTCGCCAATATTCTCGAAGGCCGCCGCGTTCAGCTCGTGCGGGGATGGACCTATGTTGCGCTAATCGGGGGCTTCGGGATCGTGACCGGCGCCCTGTTGCTGGCGCTCCCCCCGGTCTTCATACCGTTCGCCGCCGCCGGCATCATACTGGGCTATGTCACCAGCGCCCATAGGGCATTTCTGCTGGACGGAACCTGGTTGCCCCTCGCCGTTCCTTTCCTATTGCAGCTGCCGCTGGCACTGCTGGGGGCACTGCTTTGGCGTCATGCGCACGCGCAGCGTCAGCATCAGCAAGCGCACGTCACCTTTGGCCATTACGTACCGCAAGGCATGGTCGGAACGCTGATACGCGATCGTGCCGCACTGACCAATTGCAGACGCTTTGTGTACGGGGCCTGCCTGGCAACCGATGCCGAGCAGTACAGCAGGCTATCGGAGACCTTATCCCCAGACCAACTTCGCCGCTTCCTGAATCGCTATTATCAAGAGCTGTTCGATCCGGTGAGCCGCCACGGTGGTTTCATCTCGGATGTGGTAGGCGATGCCATGCTGGCTATCTGGGCCGGCACCCTACCGGAAAAAAAGCTGCGTCAAGGAGCCTGCCGCGCCGCTCTCGACATACTCCAGGAGATCAACCGCTACCGATTACAGCCCGGGCAGGCTGCGCTGCCCACACGCTTTGGGCTCCATGCCGGAGTCATGGTCCTCGGCAATGTTGGGGCGGGAGAGCACTTCGAATACCGGGCGGTGGGGGACGTCGTCAATACCGCCCACCGCTTGGAGCAGCTCAACAAGGTCCTCGGCACCCGCATCCTCGCCTCGGCGGAGGTTGTCAGGGGGCTGGACGGCGTAATATCGCGGGCGCTCGGCAGTTTTCAGCTCGCTGGCAAGCGCCGTACCCTTCTCGTTTACGAGCTGTTGGGCTTGACAAATGATATTGACCTGGAAACGGAGCGACTTTATCAACAATTCACTGTGGCTATGGAAGCCTTTCGCGCCCAACGGTTTGCGGAGGCGCAAAAAATGCTGCGGCAGTTGCTAGCCCGGCATCCCCACGACGGCCCAAGCCATTTCTATATGGGGTTGTGTCAGCGCCTCCAACACGACCCGTCTCAGCTCGGCTGGGACGGCATCATCAAGACTCGTGAGCAGAATCCGCGGATGAAGCTTGGCACGCAGAGAGCACCGAGATCGTGAAGCGAGCAGGTGCAGTGGGTGTAATCGCAAAGGTGATCGAGGGCTGCAAATGACGCCCTAGTTGATCGCCCCCGATATTGATAATATAAACACGGACAATAACTTAAGCTTACTCGTCAAAGTCCGCGGCGTATCGCGTCTCGGTGCAAAGAATTGGGGCGGACGCTCGCCGATAGTGAGCAACATACAAAAAATATATCAAGAATAATTACCCCTCCATTCCCGCACCCATGCTGCTGTTCGCCTAGCGACGCGCGCAGCGACCCATAGAGCCCCGGATGGAGGTAGGGCAATCGCTCGCTTGGGGGGGGGAATGCGACTGACCATACAAACACATCCGTGGTCGTTTTGGCTTGCGCTTCTAGGTTGGGGATGGTTGGGTTCGGCGTTTGCCGGTGCGCCTTGTGAGCCTGCTGCCGGGCAGGTGGTCTCGGTGCAGGGCGAGGTGATCATCAGCCGCGGCGGCAGCCCGCGGTGGGTTGCCGCCACCCTGCGCGAAAGGCTCTGCCCGGGGGATCGGATCCGCATCGAAGCCCGAAGCCGCGCTGCGGTGCGGCTCGTCAATGACACCATCCTGCGCCTCGACCAGGACACCACCGCGACCTTTTCGCAGGTCAAACGCGACGCGCCTTCCTGGGTGGAGCTGCTGCGCGGTGCCGCGCATTTCTTGAGTCGCGTGCCCCAGCGGCTCAACATCCGCACCCCCTTCGTCAATGCCGGCATTGAAGGCACCGAGTTCGTGGTACGGGTAGTGGCGAGAGAAGCGCGCGTCTTCGTGCTGGAAGGCCAGGTGCTGGCCAGCAATGCCGCCGGGCGCCTGCGGCTCACAAGCGGTGAAGCGGCCGTGGCCGAAGCGGGCAAGCCACCGCGGCGGATCATCGTGGTGAAACCCCGCGATGCGGTGCAGTGGGCGCTCTATTACCCGCCGCTCATCGATTACCGGGAAAGCGCCTGGGCCAGCGGACCCGGCGCAGGAGCGCGGCGCGCGGCGCTCGCAAGCTACCGCGCCGGCGATTTACCCGCGGCGTTTGATGCCCTCGAGGGGGTACCTTCGAGCGCGCGCGATGCCCGTTACTACACCCTTCGCGCCGGGCTTCTGCTCAGCATCGGGCGGCTCGATGAGGCGCGCCCTGCCCTTCACCAAGCGCTGGCCGAGGATCCAGATAACGCCACCGCCATCGCGCTACAGGCCGTCATCGCGGTGGCGCAAAATGACACCGCCCAGGCGCTCGAAGCGGCCCAAACGGCCGTTCGGCGCGATCCAAGCTCACCCATAGCCCACATCGCCCTTTCCTACGCCCAACAGGCACGCTTTCACATCGACGAAGCCCGCAAAAACATCGAAAAGGCGGTGCAGCTCGATCCCAACAATGCCCTCGCTTGGGCTCGGCTGGCCGAGCTTTGGCTCGCCAGCGGCTCTCTCGATCGGGCGCTTGCGGCGGCCCAGTCCGCCGCCCGGCTCGATCCGAAGCTCGAACGCACCCAGACCGTGCTCGGCTTTGCTGCTCTGCACACCATCAACGTTGAGCAAGCCAAAGCGGCCTTCGAGCAGGCCATTGCGCTCGATCCCGCCGCTCCCCTGCCGCGCCTTGGCCTGGGTCTTACGCACATCCGCCAGGGCCAACTTAAGCAGGGCACCCACGAGATCGAAACCGCCGCCCTGCTCGACCCGGCCAATGCCCTCATTCGCAGCTATCTCGGCAAGGCCTACTACGAGCAAAAACGCGGCGGGCTCGCCGCCACCGAATTTGCCAACGCCAAGGCGCTCGACCCCAGCGACCCGACCCCTTGGTTCTACGACGCCATCTACAAGCAGACCGTGAACCGTCCGGTGGAGGCCCTGCACAACATGCAGCGCGCCATCGCGCTTAACGACAACCGCGCCGTGTACCGTTCACGCCTCTTGCTGGACCAGGACCAGGCGGCTCGCGGCGCAAGCTTGGCGAGGATATTTGACGATTTGGGTTTTCCGCAGGCCGCGCTGGTGGAGGCGACGAAATCGCTCACCGCTGATCCCGCTAACCACTCGGCTCACCGCTTCCTCTCCGACACCTACGCCAGCCGGCCAAGGCATGAGATTGCGCGGGACAGTGAGCTGCTTCAGGCGCAGCTTCTGCAGCCTATCAACGTGAATCCAGTCCAGCCCCAGCTGGCCATAACGGATCTCAACATCTTGAGTGCTGGCGGGCCAGCAACGGCATCTTTCAACGAGTTCACCCGTCTCTTCGAAACCAACCGCCCGCAACTGGTCGCCTCCGGGGTGTGGGGAAACCGAGATACGCTAGGCGGCGAAGCCGTCCTGTCCGGTTTGTATAACCGTTTGTCCTACAGTCTCGGAGCGTTTCATGTGGAGACCGATGGTTTCCGGGAGAACAATGATCTCCTACAGAGCGCCTATGACGCGTTTGTGCAAGTGGAGGCCACGCCAAAGCTCAATTTACAGGCAGAAGCTCGCCATCGAAATGCCCAATACGGCGATCTTTCTTTGAACTTCGATCCCAATGAGTTTTTCGATCAGGATCGCACAAAACTGGATCAGACAACCCTGCGTGCAGGCGCTCGTTTTTCGCCGGCAGCCCACTCGGACATTATTCTTTCGTTCATCCACAATGAATCCGATGAGAAGAACGACGTTGTCCTTTTCAACAGAGCATTCGAATTTGTGTCGGCTGGTAAGGGATATCAGGTCCAAGGGCAATACCTGTTTCGTACCGAGCGGCATAACCTCGTCGCTGGAGCCAGCTTTTATCGCATCGATGTCGACGAAGAGCTCGGCTCGTTTAAGTCGAGCTTCGCTGAGGACCAGGACACGGTTTACTTGTACAGCAACGTCACTTGGCCAAGAAATACCACCTGGACACTTGGCCTGAGCTACGAAAGGTATGAGGAACGTCAACACAAGTTAGTCGATCAAGTCAGTCCCAAATTGGGCCTGCAGTGGCAGCTCACAGAAAACGTGCGTTTACGCGCTGCCGCCCTGAGGACTGCCAAGCCAGCGCTGGTGGCCGACCAAACCATTGAGCCGACGCAAGTGGCGGGATTCAATCAATTCTTCGATGACATCAATGGGACAAAAACCGAGCTATACGGTCTTGGTCTCGATGCCCGGCTGGGCAGCACGCTGTACGCTGGCGTGGAGGGTTCAAGACGCGAGTTAGAAGCGCCTTTCTTTGTACCGCCAATCGCGGAATTCGAGACTCAAGACTGGCGCGAAGCGCTGCTGCGCGCCTATCTTTACTGGGCGCCCCACGCCAATTGGGCGGTGAGCACTGAGTATCAGTTGGACAAATTCAAGATTGCCACGACCGAAACCATTTTCCCGTTACCGGTTGATATTCCGACACGTGTTCAAACGACGAGCATCCCCCTAGTGATGCGCTATTTTAATCGACACGGTTTTTTCGGTGCGCTCGGCACGAGGTACGTTCATCAAGACGTGGACTTGAGCCCCGCTTCCATGTTTGCACAGGATAGCGATGACTTTTTCTTGCTCGATGCGGCCATTGGCTATCGATTGCCAAAACGATTGGGCATTCTAAGCATGGAGGTCAAGAATTTATTGGACGAACAATTCTTATTCCAAGACGATAGCTTTCGGTCATCGATAGCCAGGTTACCTTCCATGGTTCCGGGTCGGATACTCCTAGCGCGAATGACTTTCAATTGGGATTAAGGCCATGGTCATCGTTTCGTCAGCGTCACCCTTCAGAGGTTAAAACCACACCCAGAATCTGTAGGCAGGCAGTCGCCTTGCCACAAGGGTGTGTCCGGCATGGATGCCGGACTCAAGTCTACAAGGATGTAT